>NZ_QKTB01000003.1:0-209201 GCF_003234405.1 Curtobacterium sp. MCLR17_045 | reverse complement strand
CAGCCGCGTCGAAGTCGGTCTGCTCGCCGGAGGCCACCCCGGCGACCACGGCACCGACCACCATCGCGAGCGTCACGACCGCGAGGGCCAGCGCCAGCCGGCGGCCGCGCTCACGCTCGTCGCGTTCGGCGTGGCGGCGACCGCCCGGGTGCTGGTGGACGTGACGACCTCGGCCGCAGCGTCACCCGCGCGGTACGCCACCGCCGCGATCGCCCCCGAGTCGTGGAACGGCTTCGACACCGCGAACGTCATCGCCGCCGTCGGGGCGAGCTGCGCCGGCGCCGGGGTGCTGCTGTTCGGTGCTGCGCTGGTGTCGGCGGTGCGGCGTGATCGCGGCCGCCGGCTGGCGCTGGCCCTCGCGGTCGTGACGCTCGCGATGGTGGTCGGTGCCGTGGTCGCCGGGGTGGCCTCCGGCGAGCAGACCGACTTCGACGCGGCTGCCCACTGGGCCATCCTGCGGACCGCACTGGCGGGACTGGCCGCAGCGAGCCTCCCGGCCCTCTGCCTGGCCGCCCTGCGGGCCCGCGCCCGCCGGACCGGCTGACGCGGCGCTACTTCTTCTTCTCTTCGACGTCGCCGGAGAGCGCCGCGATGAAGGCCTCCTGCGGGACCTCGACCCGACCGATGGTCTTCATGCGCTTCTTACCCTCCTTCTGCTTCTCGAGGAGCTTGCGCTTGCGGGTGATGTCACCGCCGTAGCACTTCGCCAGGACGTCCTTGCGCATCGCGCGGATGCTCTCGCGGGCGATGATGCGGGCGCCGATGGCAGCCTGGATCGGCACCTCGAACTGCTGGCGCGGGATGAGCTTGCGGAGCCGCTCCGTCATGAGCGTGCCGTAGGCGTACGCCTTGTCGCGGTGCACGATCGCGCTGAAGGCGTCGACCTGGTCGCCCTGCAGCAGGATGTCGACCTTGACGAGGTCGGCGGCCTGGTCGCCAGTGGGCTCGTAGTCGAGCGACGCGTAGCCCTGGGTCTTGCTCTTCAGCTGGTCGAAGAAGTCGAAGACGATCTCGCCGAGGGGCATCTCGTAGCGGATCTCGACGCGGTCCTCGCCGAGGTACTCCATGCCGAGCAGGGAGCCGCGGCGCTGCTGGCAGAGCTCCATGATCGCGCCGACGTAGTCCTTCGGGGCCAGGATCGCGGCGCGGACCATCGGCTCGCGGACCTCGACGATGCGCCCGGTCGGGAACTCCGAGGGGTTCGTGACCTCGGTCACGGCGTTGTCCTCGGTCGTGACCTCGTAGATGACGCTCGGGGCCGTGGTGATGAGGTCGAGGCCGAACTCGCGGGACAGCCGCTCCGTGATGATCTCGAGGTGCAGCAGTCCGAGGAACCCGCAGCGGAACCCGAAGCCGAGCGCGACCGAGGTCTCCGGCTCGTAGACCAGTGCGGCGTCGGAGAGCTTGAGCTTGTCGAGCGCCTCGCGGAGCACCGGGTAGTCGCTGCCGTCGATCGGGTACAGGCCCGAGAACACCATCGGCTTCGGGTCCGTGTAGCCGGGCAGCGCCTGGGTCGCGGGCTTCTGCGCGCTCGTGACGGTGTCGCCGACCTTGGACTGGCGGACGTCCTTCACACCGGTGATCAGGTAGCCCACCTCGCCGACGGACAGCCCCTTCGTGGGCTTCGGCTCCGGGCTCGAGACCCCGATCTCCAGGATCTCGTGCGTCGACTTGGTCGACATCATCTGGACCTTCTCGCGGGGCGAGATGGTGCCGTCGATCATGCGGACGTAGGTGACGACGCCGCGGTAGCTGTCGTAGACCGAGTCGAAGATCATCGCGCGGGGCGCCGCTTCGGCGTCGCCGACGGGGGCCGGAACACGACGGACGACCAGGTCGAGGAGCTCGGGCACCCCGACGCCCGTCTTGCCGGACACCCGGAGGACGTCCTCGGGCTTGCCACCGATGAGCTGTGCGAGCTCGGCGGCGTACTTGTCCGGTTCGGCCGCCGGCAGGTCGATCTTGTTGAGGACCGGGATGATCTCGAGGTCGTTCTCGAGCGCCAGGTACAGGTTCGCGAGCGTCTGCGCCTCGATGCCCTGGGCGGCGTCGACGAGCAGGATCGCGCCCTCGCAGGCGGCCAGGGAGCGCGAGACCTCGTACGAGAAGTCGACGTGCCCGGGGGTGTCGATCATGTTCAGCGCGAAGGTCTCACCGTCGAGTTCCCACGGCATGCGCACGGCCTGCGACTTGATCGTGATGCCGCGCTCGCGCTCGATGTCCATGCGGTCGAGGTACTGCGCACGCATCGCGCGGTCCTCGACGATGCCGGTGATCGACAGCATGCGGTCGGCCAGCGTCGACTTGCCGTGGTCGATGTGCGCGATGATGCAGAAGTTGCGGATCGCGTCGGCCGGGGTCGCTGCGGGCTCCAGCGGTGCGGATGCTTGTGGGCTCACGGTTCCTCAGGTGGGTCGGACGGTCGCAACAGTCTCCCACGCTTCACCCGACCTGGAGGCACGGCGCGCGTCCGCCACGCACGGTGCGCGTTCGGTGCTTGTTTGGTGCGCCCTCGCGCCGGCGTGCTGGACCCCGCACGGTGCGAGGGCGGCGGGGCCGTGCGCAGTCGACCGCCCGGTGGCCGGATGCTGCGCGGCACGGGGCGAGCACCCTCGCACCAGGTGGAGGACCACGCACCGTGCGCCGTCCTGCTGACCGGCACCGGGCCTCCTGGCCGTGTGGACCGCGCGTCAGACGGTCGCGTGCGCCGGAGCCGGCAGGGCACCGAGGCCGCGCCGGAGGTCCTCCGCGGTGGCTGCGAGGCAGACGCGGATCCAGCCCTCGCCGGTGCGTCCGAAGGCGCTGCCCGGTGCGACGGCGACCCGCTCGCGCTGCAGGAACCCGAGCGCCCACTCGGCGATGTCCCCGTCGGAGGCGTGCGACATGTCGACCCACAGGTAGAACGCCCCGCGCGGGTCGAGGTACCGGATGCCGGCGGCGTCGAGCGTCTCCTTCGCGACCTCGAGGTTCGCGCGGTAGTGCTCCCGGGCGTCGCGCACCGCGGAGTGGTCCCCCACGATCGCCGCGAGGGCCGCGTACTGGTCGGGTTCGGCGACACAGCTGATCATGGCCTCCTGCGTGGTCCGCATCGTCGCGCCGAGCCCCTTCGGCGTGACGAGGTAGCCGACGCGGACGCCGGTCATCGCGTACGTCTTGCTGAGCGAGAACGCCGAGAACACGCGGTCGTCCTCGTCGAGCGCCGCCAGGCTGACGTGCCGGGTGCCGTAGGTGAAGTACTCGTAGACCTCGTCGCTGATGACCCAGAGGTCGTGCCGCTTCGCGAAGGCCAGCAGCGCGCGCAGGGTCTCCTCGCCGAAGACCGAGCCGAGCGGGTTCGACGGCGAGTTGACGATCAGCACCCGGGTGCGTTCGGTGACGCTCGCCTCGAGGGCCTGCAGGTCGGGCTCGAACCCGTGCTGCGGCTCCAGCCGGTACGGCACCGGGGTCGCCCCGATGATGTGGGCGTTCATCGTGAAGGTCGTGTAGCCGGGGTCGGGCACGAGCACCTCGTCGCCCGGGCTCAGCGTCAGCGTCATCGCCTGGAACAGCGCCTGCGTCGCACCGATCGTCATCCAGATCTGCTCGAGGTCGGCCTCGATCCGGTTCTCACGGCGGAGCTTGTCGCGGACGGCTTCGCGGAGGGGCGCGATCCCGCCGTTCGGGGTGTACCCGGTGCGGTCCTCGGTCCAGGCACGACGGGCAGCCTCACCGATGTGCGGCGCCACCGGGACGTCCGGCTCGCCGATCACGAGCATCGTGACGTCCGTGCCGCTCGACTGCAGCAGGGCTGCCTGCTCGAAGACCCTCCGGATGCCGGAGGCGGGCACGGTGTCGATGCGCGGTGCGAGGGAGGGCATGTCCGTCACGGTATCCGGTGCGTGTTGCCGTGGGGTTTCGGCGCGGTCGGCCGCGGGCTTCCGCCGATCCGGCGGTGTTTCGTGCTTTGGTGGCAGCCCGCTTGCCTGGTAGTGTTGGTGGCTGGCTTCCGCGTTCCCCGCCCACGGGTGGAACGCGATGCGACCAAGGGCCCCTCTACCCTGCGGTCGCGCCCACCCGTACGAGACGAGCAGGAGCAATTCATGGCGAACATCAAGTCGCAGATCAAGCGCATCAAGACCAACCTCAAGGCCACCGAGCGCAACAAGGCCTACAAGTCGGAGCTCAAGACGCACATCCGTCGTGCCAACGACGCCGTCGCCGCCGGCGACAAGGACAAGGCCGTTGCCGCCCTGGCCCTCGCGTCGAAGAAGCTCGACAAGGCCGTGAGCAAGGGTGTCATCCACAAGAACCAGGCCGCGAACCGCAAGTCGGCCATCGCGAAGAAGGTCTCGTCGCTCTGACGTCCTGACCCTTCTGGTCCGAAGGCCCCGCACCGTTGGTGCGGGGCCTTCGTCGTGCGTGGGGGGGCGCTGCGCGCGTGGGCTCTCGAGTGAGCAGAAGACGACGAGTTCCCCGGGATCACACGTCGTCTTCTGCTCACTCGACGACGCGGGACGGCGCGCGGGACAGCCGGGAGGCCCGACTCGCCTCAGCGGGGCTCGCCGCGTCGGGCGATGGTGCGGACCATGACCTCGAGCGCGTAGTGCGCGTCGCGCGAGCCACCCTTCACCGCGGTGTCCGCCTCGGCGATGCTGATGATCGCGTTCGCCAGCCCGGACTCGCTCCAGCCGGCGACGTCACGCTGCGCGCGCTGCACCTGCCACGGCGCCATGCCGAGCGCCGAGGCCGCCTGCCCGCTCGGACCCCGGAAGGCGCTGACCTTCGCCATCGTGCGGATCTTGCTCGCGAACGCGGCGACGATCGGCACGGGTGCCTCGCCGGTGGCCAGGGCGTGCCGCAGCTCGACGATCGCCGGTGCCGACCGGCCCGCGAGCGCGATGTCGGCGACCTTGAACGCGTTCGTCTCGACGCGACCGCCGTAGTACTTGTCGACGACCTTGTCGGTGATCTCCTCGTCCTCGTCCGCCAGGAGCTGTCGGCACGCGGCGGCGAGTTCGGCGAGGTCGTCGGCGAACGCGGTCACCAGGGTCCGGACGGCGGAGGGCGCGATCCGGCGGCGTGCGGCGCGGAACTCGGCGTTCACGAAGTCGATGCGGTCGGTCTCGCGCTTGAGCTCGTCGCACAGCACCTCGACCCCGCCGCCGACACCGCTGCGGATCGTGTCGAGGAGCTTCTTGCCGCGCACACCACCCCCGTGCCGGAGCACCAGGGTGACGTCGTCGGCGGGGGCCTGCAGGTACGAGATCGTCTCGGTGATGAAGGCGTCGGTGCACTTCTCGACGTTCGTGACCTGCACGAGTCGCGGCTCGCCGAACAGCGACGGGCTGGCGAGGGTGGCGAGGAGCCCGGGGGCGTACTGGTCGGCTTCGAGGTCGTGCACCTCGAGCGCGGGGTCCTCGCCCTGCAGCAGGTCCTTCAGCACACCGCGGGCGCGGTCGGCGAGGAACGCTTCGGGCCCGGTGATGAGCACGACGGCCGCCGGACGGATCCCCGACCAGGGCACCTGGTCGATCTTCGCTGCGGCGCGCGCGGGCTTCTTGGCGGCCATGTGGTCCTTCCGGTGGTGCCGGCCCGGACGGTGCCGGGTCGAGTGGTGCACCGTCGATCCTACGGGCGGCCGCCGACGACGAGCGCTCCGTCCACACCCGCACCTCGTCGCTGCCGGACCGGGCGAGCACCACGGTGCCGAGCTCGTCGGTGCGGAGCGGCAGCGTGCCCACGGCCTCGAGCATGCCGAGGGCCAATGCCGTCGGGTGTCCGTAGGTGTTGTCCGCGCCGACCCCGACGAGCCCGACCCGCGCCGTGAGCCCCCGGTAGAGCTGCGGGTCCTGGTCCGCCGAGCCGTGGTGCGCCACCTTCACGACGTCGACCGGCCCCACCGGCAGCTCCCCGGCGTTCCGGAGCCGACGCTGCGACGACTCCCCCAGGTCGCCGAGGAAGACCCCGGTCAGGCACGCCGGACAGGAGTCTCCGTCGGCCGGCCCCGTGGCCAGCACGATGCTCGCGTCGTTGCCGGCGGCACGGTCGCCGACCAGCGGCCACACCACACGCCAGGCGAGCGGCCCGAGGGTTCCGGAGACTCGGTCGTCGGCCGTCCGCACGTCGACAGCGGCACGTCGGAGGTCGTCGACCACCCGTTCGTCTGACGCACGTCCGACGGGTCCGACCAGGGCGGTCTCGACGGTGCCGGCCACCGCGCCCACCGCGCCCACGTGGTCGCGGTCGAAGTGCGTCAGGACGAGCAGGTCGATCCGGGTCACCCCGAGCAGGTCCAGGCACGCCCGGAGCCGTTCCTCGTCGTCGCCGGTGTCCACGAGCGCGACGGCGTCGTCACCGCGGAGCAGCACGGCGTCCCCCTGCCCGACGTCTTCCGTGCTCGGTTCTGACCTGTTGCGCCGGATCATGAGCGCCACGGGAGGCCCCTGCGGCATCCGGGCGCGGTCGACTCGCACTCGAAGGTTTTGCTGAGCGGTCCGCGCGACAGGACTCTCAGCGCACGGACCGGCCCGCGGGGGTTGCCGAACCGATGGATACGGCAGCCACTGTCTGTGCCGCCTCTGAGCGCATGCTGCCGCCCTCGATCCGGCCGCTCAGAACGGCACTGCCGCTCAGAGTCAGGTACGGATGTGTTGGCGAGAAGCGAGCGGTATGCGAAGGCGATGGAGCGGCAGCCTTACGTCTACACGGTCAGCCCCAACCGCACCGAATGAGAGCGAAGAAGCCTTGAACGCTTTAGGAAGCGTGCATCGCACATGAAGTGATAGCCTCGCGCCACTCGAAACATGCAGGAGCCTTCAACATGCGCGCTGTTTGGATTTTCCTCCTCGTCCTCGTTAGCATGCTCGGCGCCGTGATCGCGAAGAGCGCGTTTGGGTCCACACCCGCAGGCTTCGCGGTACAGAATATCTTCGGCATCATATTCACGAGCCTGGCGTTTGCCGCTTGGACCGGCGCCCGCAACATTCGGATTCCAGGACGAACTTCTACGACCCTAGTTGCGACTTCACTGGATGCAACCGATCGATCCGGGGTGCACAATCTAACGCGTGATACGCGCCGACAATCCATCATGAGCGACGAGCCACGCTTCTCCTGGCTTTTCCCTGTCAGTGTGACTCTTGCCGGTTGGGCGCTGGTCACTGCCATTGTCGCCCTAGTTAACTCCGGTAATCTGGAAGGAATTGACGCGGTCGGAGGCTTCCTTCAAGGATTGGGGTGGGTTCTGATCGCTATCCTGCCCGTGGTTCACGGTATTCTCGTCTACACCGCGATTGCATACAGCACTTCTGGCGATAGTTGCTTGTCACTTCTCGCGATGGGCCTAGCAGCCTTGATATCCACCATCGTTGGATGGAACATCGCGACGCTAATCATCTCAGGACAAACACTCTTCGACTGGTGGACGCCGTCCTGAGGTGTCGGCCGCGAGAAGCGCAGCGCGCTGCTTGCGTGACACCTGCTCCCCTTTCCAAGTGCGTTGCTGATGCCGACTCCCCGGGACCACGGCAGATGCACTATTGAGCCGATCCGTCGCCGGTGCCCCCGAGCCCCGGTCCGGTCCGGACCGGACCGGACCGGACCGGACCGGACCGGACCGGACCGCAGGGAGACCATCGTTCGGTTCGCGGACGTATTGGGGTTATGGCGGCTGCGCTCTGGGATTCGTCATCTTGGTTGCGACTCTGCTGTTCGGAGGTGTTTTCTTCTTCTTCGCCGGTTCCGCGTATAGGGCCGCCTTCTAGCGATTCCCGTGACCACAGTGAAGAATCTCCTCGGTAGCCCGATGAGCTACCGAGGCGCACGCATCTCCGGGGTCCTCCACCACCGTAAGGCCAGCACGACCGCCCCGAGAATCAACATTGCGATCCTCGTAACTGCCAACGTCCGAAAAAGCGACGACGACAGCGCCGCCTTGCACGGCGTCGCGGAGGTCAGTCCCGAGTCGGTGAGTGTCTTGTCAGGGAGACCGCGGCCGCACGCGCGGCACGCTCGGCCCCGGTGAACGGATCGTGGACCACCACATCTGGGTTGCTCGTGGTGAGCACCTCTTGCGCGATCGTCGCGGTGTGCTCGTCCAGCGCTCCTGCGTGATCGAGGGCCGCAGCCAACAGGAAACATAGTTGCGTGTCGCCCGCCGGGTTGCGAAGGTGCCCATCCGTGGGAGCCGGCGCCCAGATCGGGGTGTCGGCATCTGCGAAACCGGGATCCTGGATGGCTACTCGAATCGCTCTGACCGCGTCGGTGTCGTGCCTGAGTCGGCGCAGCAGCGGCCCTGTCAACAACGGCAACAGGTCGACGGAGTCCCGGATCATGATCTGCTGGTGTGCCCGTTCAATGATCACCGGGAGCAGCTTGGGCGGCGAGGATCGCACCGCGACGGCGAGCACGTCGATCCACTCGCGACGTTCCCGGTGATCGCCGGCGCGAAACCACTCCTCCAAATCGGCGAACATCGCGCGACTGCCCTCATCAAGGGGGAATAGTTCGCAGAATATCGCCCGAAGTTCCGGATCACTGTCGAACCCTGGTTGCCTCGTCAGGGCGTCGCGGAGCGTGTCAGCGGGAATCTGCCAAGAGCCCTGATCGACCAACACGTCGTAGACCTCGTTCGTCCCGCCCCGGGTCGAGCTGGCGGAGCTTGCACTCGTCAGACACGCGAGAAAGAGGTCGAGATCGCGGCGCCCACCGCGGTGCAACCAGAGCAGATACGCGGGACTATTGCGGAACTGAGGATTTGAATCTGCCTCCGCTCGGATGAGCTTGCTAATGGAGGTATGCGGTGAGGAATTGGAGCTGAGCTGCCCAAGTACCGTTGCGCGCGCATCGTCGCGGACGTCCCGCGCGTGGGAGGCCGATAGCAGTGTGAACAGGTCATCCCCGAAGTGGTCGGTCACCTTGTTCCAGTTGACGTTGAGCAAGTCTATCAATTCCCGGTCGACGCCCCCGAATAGATGCCGAAGCCGCACGCCCGGTCGAGTTGGTTCACCGATGGTCTCCAGAAGATCGTCATGCAGCCCGAGATCATCGAGCAGTAGCATCCCCACCCAGCCCGTCTGCCTGCGGTGCTCCAACGCCGGACCATATCCGCAGAGTTCAGCTTGCACCTGCGCGCGGAGCCACTCGGTGACGTCCTCAGCCTGCGCGTGCTCGGCATTTGGTGAGATCTGGTACCGCTGCACACGACGGATCAGACCGATCAGTGATGCACGCTGCACCCAAGAGTCTGGGTCCTCACTCGAGTACTCAAGCAGGCCGCGCAACGTTGCGGGGGTGAGATCAGAGCGGCTCAGTGCATCGACGAGCGCCTCTCGCAGCTGCGGTGGCAAGTAAGCGACCTGATCAAGGACCGCATCCATCATCATGTTCGCGGTAGCGTCGGCGCGGCCACCGTACGCTCGCGCGATCGCCGCAGGTGCCGGATCATGGATGCCGATGCTGAGGTGCCGGGGGTGCTGCAGGATCTGCAACGCGAATGTGGCAACTGCCTCGTGCGCTGGCCACGCGGCGATGATTGCGTCGACATGCCAGGTGAGGGTTCCCGTTCCCACGGCGGTGCAGCGTGTTGCGAGTTCGTCCGGGTCATAATCGCCCAGAATCGCAGCGGCCGCTGGGTCCTCTGCGGTGCTGGCAAATCGGGCCCAAGCGTTCGCGACGGCCATCGCGACCAAGACCCGCGCTTCAGAGTCGTCCGCGTCGACCGAGGACCGCAACAGCTCAACGAGCACCCTAAATCCTTCTACTTTCCCGAGTGCCTCGAGCGCGAGGGGGGCAAGCGGTGCAGCCGACTCGAGTGTCCCATGCAGGCGCTCATCGAAAACGGCGCGCACCTCAGGACGGTCCCCGAACCGTTCCAGCAGCACTGCCCCGGCACGGACGGGACGCCACGAGTCCAGCATGGGGAGCAGCGCCTCGAGCGCCTCCTCGTCAGGCAATGAATCGGCGATCGCGACGGTGCCGTCGCTGAACTGAGGCCCAGAGGCGTCTTTTCGGACGGTCACCGCAGCGCTGCGCGCAAAAGCAGGGTCAGCGCGCCATGACTCGGGAATGAGCGCAAGGTTGTGCAACAACAACCCGTTACGGTCTGGGTGTTCCAGTTCGCCGGCCACCCAATTCTTAATTTCGTCGTCGCCGCTAAATGTGGTGCACGCAAGCATCCAGGCAATCGACCGGTCGCCGCCGTTCTTGCCATTGCCAGACAACGTCTCCAGCACGAATCGCGACGCTTCGGGCTGTTCTGAAAGTACATTCTGTATGAACGGAATGGCGAGATCCTTCCAGTGCTCCCGCGGCCTCAGTCCTTCGTGCCGCAAGAATCCCCCAAACCACCGTTTCTCCGCGGCAGAGAGGTGGCCGAACTCCCCCTCTGTTGTGTGCCGCAGAAGGTGCAGAGCGCACACTCGCAATTCTGGGGTGACCTGCGTTCGCGCCCACTTGAGGAGGGCGGGCAGCTGCGCCCACTCCGGCCACCCAGTTCCCAAACAAAGCAGAGCGAACGCCTGGTCGATTGCTGACGCCCCGTCCCGGACGGACGTCTCGATGCGAGCACCGACCGTCGGGTCACCGCCGTAGCGGATGGCGATGGCATGAGCTGCATTCAGCTGCACCGCCTCCTCCTCATGCCGCAGTCCCCACAGCAGCGCAGGAAGGACTCCTGTCTCCGCGATCGCCGCGTCGCGGAGCGTCCACAGCGTTGACGTCGGCTCCGGGTGCGCAGAGTTCAGCCATCGTCTAAACGTTCCGAGCAGGAGCGGCCTAAGCGAGGCGTGCTTCGTCATCGCGACCAGCGATTCGATCAGCGTGGCCCGGTGATTGGTATCGGCGTGCTCGTCAACCCGTTCGATGATCTCCGACATCCACTGCAACTGCTTCGTTGTGGTGATGGCTACGTCGGCTGCGATGGCGTCGGCGATTAGTTCGTACTTGTCGACGGGGTTCACCTCGGCGTGATCGCCGAGCCGCGTGAGCAGGGACGCGTTGACGTGCGCGTTGACTTGCGTGGCTAGGCCAGCGATGAGCACATCACGCCAGGTGCGGTCACCGGCCCGGGCAGTCAGGATGCTCTCCTGCACCTCGGGCGAGAGGGTGGCCAGGTGCTCCCCGGCGAGCTGGTCGAGCAGCACCCGATGCAAGAACCCGACCATACCGACGCCCTGCGGAACGAGCAGCCCGTATTCGTCCTCCGCCTGTGACAGCACCGCCGTCGCGACCCGCGCCGCGTCGCCCGCCGGGTAGGCGAGGCCGTCGTCCCGGCGAAGCTCCTCCCGGAATCGTCGCTCCATCTCCTGCCTCGGCAGGATCGACGATCCACCTTCGACGCGTGCCTGATAGGCAACTCCACGGAGCGCCGTGAGCATGTCTCCAGTGGAGAACTCGGACCCGGCCGCGGAGGAGGCGCGGCGGCGCATTTGCGGATGCTTGTCCACCAGGAGTTGAACGAGCGCGGAGAAGAGGTGGAACCGTTGCGGCGGCAACGACTCGCCACGCCACGACTTCGCCAACAATCCGAGGAACAGCGGCGTGCCCAGGAGTGGGCTTAAGGCCGGGATCTGCGTCAGTTCAGCCAAGAACGACTCCGCGTGCGGGCTGGACAGGCCGTCCGCACCGATCGTGTCAGACTCGGACAGCACGCGGACTACTAGGTCGACCTGCTGCGTGTAGGTGAGGGGCGCAAGGACTGCCTTCGCCCAAGGACCCACCCAGTTCAGTCGGTCCACTGCGTAGGGACGGGCGGTGAGGATCGCCCCGATCCTGCGTTGAGACACGAACGACTCGATGAGCCCAAGTGCATACTCGCCGGAGGCCGGATCGTTCCACTCGTCGATGCCGTCGACGAGAAGGACTGCCCGTTCGTCGTCAAGCGCCGGCTGAGTGAGATCCCATGCCGTCGGTCCGCCCTGTTGAGTGACCCAGGCCTCGATTGCCGAGACGACCGAGTTCGTAGTCGATCCGTCGAGGTGACGGCATAGAAATCCGAACGGCAGCCACAACGGCAAGTCGCCGCCGTGCGCCCGCTGCAAAGCAGCGGACTGTGGCTCGGCAGCGAGGATGTCCGCGGCGGTGAACATCAGGAAGCTCGATTTGCCCGACCCCGGCGCGCCGATGAGTAGCCGCAGGCGAGCGGACTCCATCCACTCGTCGACCGGAGTGCGCGCTCGCTCAGCGTCTGCGGATACGAGCGGGTCTCTCAGCGTCAGACGGCGGGTGCGGCGGCGCATCCGTCGGGGCGTTCCGGCGTATTCCTCCCGCGGTTTGGTCGAAACCGCCGGCTCCGGCCGCTCCGGCTCTATAGCGGTGGCTCGTAGCGGGCTGTCCTCTGACGCTGGTTGAGTATCGAGGACCAAATAGGGCAGACCTTGCGTGTTCATGCCGGTGACAGTCGCCGAGGCCCCCTGCGCCCGGAAGGCGGCCCGGTACAGACTCCCGAGGGCACCCCGGGCCTTGCGCGCCTGCTCGGGAGCGATTCGTCGGGCAAGCTCCACGGCGTGGGCCTCGCCGCAAAACGCGGTAACCCACGCTCGTCCAAAGAAGTCATCCACCAGTCGTGGATGATCACGGAGCCGGTCGGCAATCTCCTCCGCGCCCCATGGCACGAACTTGATCCCCTTCTCGGACAGGGTGTCGTGCGCGGATTGGACGGCGGCGTCCAGCTTGATATCTCGAAGTGAAGAACTTGTGGCGTAGTAGAAACGGGAGCACCGGTCCGCCCACTCGCCGGCGAGGAAGTCTGTAACTGCCGAGGAGATCGATGCAGCGGTGAGGTGCTTCACCCGACGAGACTGCAGTGCCGCGAAATCTCTCCCCGCCGTGGCGGCGTCTAGCGAGGGCGCCGTGCGCGCGTACACGTCGATCCCAGCCTGGGCTTGCCCGGGTAGCCCGTACAGGGCCGCGTGCTCGATGTGCGCTTCGGTTTCGAGTAGGCGCGTGAATAGGCGTTCTGTGTTCTCAGGCGTCAACTCGCCCACAGGAAGCAGCGCCGGCCGGGTCTGTACCGGCGGGTTCGGCCACGGACCATCGGGCACCGACCAGAGCCTCGCTGGCAGCTCGAGTTGCTTCGTCGTCACAATGCCATTGTCTCGCTCGGACACGGCACCGCGCCCACATGCCTACGAATTGCCCATCAAACTGTGCCGGACACAGTTACGCCAGGTCGCGTCAAAGCGGTGTACGGATGAATCCGCCCGAGTCCTCGCTCTTCTACCACTCCGTTACCTCCACGACTAGACACCGAACCGCCAGTCCCTGCCGGACCGGGCGGACGTGCCCTTGACGCGAATCGGTTCCGATGCCCGGAGGTCGCGCATGAAGTTCTCAAGCGGCGCGGTCAGCGAATCGAGGTGTCCCGCTTGCCCAAGTGCCCCTCGCGCTGCTCGCTCCTCTCCAGGTACGCTTCCGAGCACCGGTGCCATTATCGGCCACAGAGGAGGATGCATGAGCGACGCAACAGAGCGACCTCTTGGCGAGTCCGTCAAGCGATTGGCGCGCGGGATCAGCGAACTAGGGTTACCCGTCGGCGACACGTTGGAGGACCTGGCGGATCTGATCACGCTGTACGCCCGTCCACAGTCGGTCGGCGCGATCGCAGCACAGATACGACTCGAGTGGCTTGGCGGTCGCGACCGACCACTCGTCGACTCCGATCGCCTGAGTCACGGCGACCTCCTTACCGTTATTGCTCGCTCCGCCGTCTTCGATGCGACAGACACACGGGACTCTGCTGGCGTTGCAGCAATGACCGGCTGGAGCCAGGACCACGTCCGTAACCTGACAAGCACCAAGCAGCTGTGGGGGTACGACATCGGTCACGGCAGCCGATATCCAACCTGGCAATTCAGCCAGAGTGGCCCCGACTGGAAGATTCGCCCTATCCCAGGGATGAGACAGATAACGCAAGCGATCCCCGACGACGCCCCGCCACTCCTCGTCAGAAAAGTGATGACAACCGAGCACCCGACACTGATCGCGAAGCGCGGAACTTGCATGAGTCCGGCCGACTGGTTGACGACGGGTCGACCCCCGTGGCCAGTGGTGCAGATCCTCTTCCTCTACTTCAGAGGCGCCACGGACCTCATGGAAGGCATTCTTCTTCAGTACGAGTCAGGACGCGCTATCGCGAGCGAGGAGTAGAGCCCGGGTGATCAGCGGCGAGCAAAGAACTCGAGGGCACCGCTCACACAGCGGGCCGTTGATACTCCCCCGAAGGGGCCTCATCGAGGTGCGCAACAAGTTCCGGGAACGGCAACGAGACCGCAGCAGCCAGAGCGTACCAACTCGCGATTGTCCCACTGGTCTCGCCGGTGGATAGGCGCCACACGTCGCGGCGGCCGATCCCGCTCAGTTCAGCCAGGCGATCGTAGGTCAGCCCCAACGCTGACTTGCGTGCAACGAACGCCGCACGCATGGCAGCGAAGTTCGGCTGCCGAATTTGATGCTGCACCACCCGGTCAACACTGGCGCGTCTTACAGAACGCCTCAACGCCGATAATGGCAACGCGGCCGAGAGTGGTCGACTGATCACAGGCAACCCCGAGGCTGAGGAGGCCCGCTCTGCGCACTGAAGCGCCGAAGGCGTGACTACGTCGGTGTCGGAAACCGCCCACACCACGCACCGGCTGCAACCAAATCGGGGGGCGCAAGGCGCCATCACACTCCCCCGCTGAGGTCCTCTACTTCACTCGTGTCGCTGGGCGGCGGGGCGTGGTGTATCTGCGCAGCTCTCACCAGCTCTGGTGCGGCGCGGCCACTTCAGCGAATTCGATGTCGAGGAGGGCTGATCGGGGACCACGATCGCGGACTCATTCACCGAGCTGATCGCCGTAGCGGGCGGATGGCCTGACCTTCGCGCGGTCGCCACAGCGACAACTGGGCAACTGTCCGTGGAGACGCGGAGCGGCTGCGTACGTGGACGCATCCCAGCGGAAGGACCGAGCAAAACCGGACGTCGCAACTCGTCAGACGTCGCCGATGAGCGCGACGCAGCTCCGGCCGAAAGGACCCGGGGCGGGGGCGGGGGCGGAGGCGAGTCGCCGCCAAGCAAGGGCTACCCCGACAGCACCGAACAACGATTCATCTCGACGGCCCCACCGTAACCGGTGTGATAGCCGTTGCACCGAACAGGATTACTCAAAGACCGCTCCAGATTTGATGGTGCCGCCAGCGCACACTACCGGCGGGAAGCATCTCCGCTCGTGACGCCCTCACCACCTCACAGAGCCACCCGTGGAACGCCACGGCGACCACTGCGGATCTTCGGTGACTTCAGGGGAGGAGAACGGTCTTACCGAAACCGCCATCGCCGGCGTGGGCCGCCGCGGCGTCAGACAGCGGGTACGTTGCTGCCACGGTGGGACGAAGACGACCGGTTTCGACGAGGCGAACAAGCTCGCCGAGCCCCAGACGGTCCGCCTCGACGAGTAGTCCTGAAAGCCGAACGCCGCGCTCCTCGGCAAGAGCGTAAGTGGCGGGCGGAATTTGGGGGATCATGCTCACCACGCTGCCGCCGCGCCGCACCATTCGAACAGCCGTTGCGGTGAAGTTTCCGCCGAGGACGTCGATCACCACGTCCAAGTCCGACAGCACTGTCGCGACGTCGGTTGTGCGGTAGTCAATGACCTCGCTCGCACCGTAGCCGCGGGCAGCCTCGACGTTCTTTGTTGAAGCGAGAGCCACGACTTCGGCTCCTCGAGCGGCGGCAATTTGAATCGCAAGGTGCCCAACCCCTCCGGTCGCGCCGGTTATCAGCACTCGTGTGCCGGAGCCGACGTTCGCAGTTTCGACGAGGGACTGCCAGGCGGTGAGTCCGGCCAACGGCAACGCCCCTGCTTCCTCGTGAGTCAAAGAAGCGGGCTTGGGCACGAGCGCGCGTGTTGGTGCCACCACGTACTCGGCGTACGCGCCGGCACCCTTCGGGAAGGGAAGAAGGCCGAAGACCTCGTCGCCGGGGGCGAGGACGGTGACGCCCGGGCCGACGGAACTGACGACGCCCGACACGTCCCAGCCAAGAGTGAACGGCGGCTGCGCACCGAAGGCACCGGTCTGGCGATACATGTGATCCGCTGGATTCACGCCAGCGGCACGGACCTGAACTAGCAATTCGCCGACGCTAGGCACCGGGCGCGGAACCTCGGCACCGTGAAGCACATCGGGACCGCCAAGCCGGTCTTGCGTCATCGCGAACATCGTTGCAGACATGCCTTCACGCTAGGCGGAGAGCCCCAGACAACCAATGACTGCTGCGACACGTTCCGATACGAAGCAGCCAAAACGCTTGAAAGGCTCCAAGTCTGCGATGTCGCGCACACCCTCTTCGAAAAAGCACTCCGGGCGCTCGATTTGAGGCTTCCGATGGCGGGTTCAACGCGCCAAAATGCAGGCAGGAGTCTGCCCGAACGGAGCCCTCCATGAACACCCTTCCTGACCTCCCCGGCCTGGACGACATCGTCGGGCTGCTGACCGTCCGGGCGGACGATTCGCCAGGATACTGAGACAGCGCTGCGTTGCCACGGCATCGGGGCGAGTGCTATCGCACCGTAAACCGTCCCGTCAGGATCGGCGCATAGTGACGAGGAACGGGTCGCATCAGCCAGGACCGTGGTGAACCGGAGAGGATGCTTTCTCCCGCTCCGAGCAGGTCGACCGGCTGAATCGACTCACGAGCAGGTGGCGGGTGCTCAGCTCGACGGGAGCAGCGTGACGCCAACACGCTGGCCATCCGTCACGTCTCCCCCATCAGTCCGGTCGTCGTATCGGAGCCGAGCATGAACAGGGAACGACACCAACATATAGCGGCGGTTCCTGTCCGGGTCGACGATGGTTCCTTCTTCGGATGCTCGTTGACGTCCTGCTTGTGTAGGCCGGCTTCAACTTCGATCGACGAGTCTAGGTCGACCGTCCACAGCTCCGTGCCGTCGAGAACGTCGAATTGTCTGCGTCTTCAACTCCGGTGAGGTCAACAGCCGTGATGCCTCCTTCCTCGACGGGTGGGAGGGGTACGCCGTCGACTGTGTGGCCACGAAGTGCGACGTCCTTCAGCAAGTTGGGATCGTCGAGGGAAGCGCCGACGAGTTTGGAAGTCTGAGCCCGCGCGTAGTGGAGAGCCTGGTCGTCGGCGGCCGGCGACCAGGCCTCATTCTCGGTCGTGATGGCGGCGTTGGAAGCAGCGGTCGCCGACTCAAGGGCTTGCTTCTTGGTGCGGGCCAACAGTCGGCACTCCGCCTATACGGCGGAGGATCGACGGGCGCTGTGCGCCGACTTGCATGATCGAGCCACAGCACGTGAACGGCTCGTGAGAAGTGGCAGTCTCCGATCGAAAGTCGCCGTTTGCCCCATGGAATCAGCTCCCCTGCACGGATAGCGTTCCCGAAGCGTCCGCAGCGCTCAAACCCGCTGCGGCAGCCCCCGAGCGGCAGCTCGCCGGCCAGCGAGCACGCAGATGCACGTCCTGAGACCACATGCGCCCCCGCTGCGACGGGAACCACGCACCTGACCTGTTGGGAAGCACGATGAACGCAAAGCAGACAGTCCTCGACGCAGTAGCCGCCGTGTTCGGTGACCGCGACCTGACCGCCGTAGACAGATACTTCGGACCGGTCTACAAGCAGCACTCCGCTCTCGGCGCCGACGGTACCGAGGGGCTGAAAACTCTCATCAAGGGTCTCCCCGCAGACTTCGCGTTCCGGGCGCTCAGGGTGATCGTCGACGGCGACCTCGTGGTCACTCACGGGCTCTACGAAGGCTTCGGCCCTGCTCCTATCGCCGGCTTTGATGTGTGGCGAGTCGTCGACGGACGGATTGTGGAGCACTGGGACGCGCTTGCTCCAGTCGGCGGCCAGACGCCCGAAGATACCGCTCCGGTCGAAGGACAGACGGAGCCGGGAGACGTCGATCAGACTTCGAACAATCGAGTCTTGGTGACCGACTGGGTGCGACGGGTGCTCATCGACGGTGAGGAGAAGGTCGATGACTTCGTGAGCCTTGGAAGTGTCGACCGGTCCCGCGCGGGCGCGTCGATCAGCATCCCGGCCAGTGCCGCGGGAGAACCGATTCCGTACACCACGCTCCACCAAGTGATCGCAGAGGGCGACCTCGTGTTTACCAGGGTGGAGGGCGCTGGCGAGCCGTCGCTGATCCTCAACGATCTGTGGCGAGTGTCGGCCGGACGGATTGTGGAGAGATGGAGCGTCGTGGCCGCGGTTCCTGCGCAACTGCCGCACACCAACGGCTCGTTCTAGGCATCGATCCTTTGCTCGACGGTCCCGGCCCATGTACCGGGACCGTCGAGCCTCCACGACCGGCGCACAGACCGGCGCAGCGAGTTGAACGACCGGCCGCCACGACGCCGCTCCGGACGCCGAGCCGCACCAGCCTTCGCCTCTCTAACTGTGGCGAGTTCAGATATTGATGTAGTGCCCTTCAAGGCCGTGGAACGCATCCTGGAGTGCCTCGGACAAGCTCGGATGCGTGTGTACGTTCCGTGCGAGTTCGAGAGCCGTCAGGTCCCACTTCTGCGCCAAGGTGAGTTCCGGGAGCAGCTCCGACACGTCGTGCCCGATCAAGTGTCCGCCAAGTAGTTCAAGGTGCCCCCGGTCAGCGATCAGCTTGACGAATCCGGACGCGTCGCCCAGGGCTTGCGCCTTCGCGTTCGCAACCATCGGGAACGTCGCGACCACCACGTCGTGGCCCGCGTCCCGCGCCTGCTGCTCGGTGAGCCCGAAGCTGGCCACCTGAGGCTGGATGTAGGTCGCGCGCGGCATCATCCGGTAGTCCTCGATGGACAGCGTCTCGGCGCCGGCGATGGTCTCCGCCGCGACCAGACCTTGCGCCTCCGCGACGTGCGCGAGTTGGAGCTTCGCCGTCACGTCGCCGATCGCGAAAATATTTGGAACGTTCGTCCGCATGAGGCCGTCGATCGCGATTGCACCGCGATCGGTCAGCTCGACGCCGGTGGTCTCCAAGCCGTACTCAGAGACGTTGGCCGAGAACCCGACGGCGATGAGGGCTTTCGCTCCGGTGACCACACCGGGCGTTCCAGCTGCGTCGAGGTAGCTCACTGCAACTTCCGACCCGTTGTCGACGACCGACGTGACTCTAGTCGAGGTGAGGACTTGGACGCCGAGCTTCCGGAGCTGCCTACTGACCTCCTTGGAGATGTCGACATCCTCATTCGGTAGCGGCCGATCTGCGTACTCGATGACGGTCACGTCCACCCCGTAGTTCAGCAGGATGTAGGCGAACTCCAGCCCGATGGCTCCTGCGCCGACGATCACGATCGATGACGGCAACTCGCGAGACAGAATCAGCTCTTTGTAGGTGACGACGTTCGGGGAAAGCTCTACGCCTGGCAGCAAACGGGTGGTGGACCCGGTCGCGATGATCGCGTGGTCGAAGTCGATGGTCGCTTTGGATCCGTCGAGCAGATCCGCTCGCATGCGGCGCGGCCCTTCGAACGTGCCGGTCCCGTCGTACTGGGTGATGTTGTTCTTCCGCATCAGGAAGTTGACCCCCTTGGCTCGGGCGTCACTCACCTTTCGGCTGCGATCGAATGCGACGCCGTAGTCGACGGAGGTCACGCCAGTGATGCCGTACATGCCCGCTTCCGCGGTGACGACACGGGCGATCTCTGCGTTCCTGATCAACGCTTTCGCCGGGACGCATCCGACGTTCAGGCAAACTCCGCCCCAGTATTGCTTCTCGACGATGGCGACGTTGAGTCCGAGCTGCGCCGCTCGCACGGCGGCTACGTATCCGCCGGGGCCTGCGCCGAGGACGACGAGGTCGTGATGCACCAAGAGGGTGTCTCCTGTCAGGTCGGGCACCGGGGCTGACAGCCCGGCGCTTGAGGCAGTTTCTTCGCTGCGGCTCGCAGCGGTTACTGCTGGGGTTCCCGGCAGACGGGGTGTCAGGGGAGGTTCACGTCTGCCGGGAAGATTTGTAGGTTCGAGCTGGCCGGTGCGCTCGGTGTCTCAGCAGCTTGGCAGTCAGCTGCTCTTCGCTCGCTTTGCTCCGCCCCACAGGGAGCCCGGGTTACGACGCGTGCCGTACTTGAGCATCATGGCGTCGAAGAGGTCTCTCGCCGTACTCGTTCGGTCTGCTTCCGTGTTGAAGTCTCGGAGGTACGCAGCTGTCGCGTCGATCGCCTCAGCACCGACGGTCTTGCCCGGCCATCCGTGACCAGCGACAACCGTTCGTGGGTGCAACTGCTGAAGCTGGTCGAGAGTCGACGCCCAAGCCTCTCGTGTGTCGTGATCCGCTTCGGCAAGATACGGGTGGGTATCGTCGTAGACGACGTCGCCGGCCACCAACAGGCGCAGCTCGGGAACCCACACAGCGGTGGTGAACTCCGTATCGGTGTACCCGGTGGGGATGACGCGGATTTCATGTCCTTCGATGTCAAGCCGGTCCCCGTCAAGCGGTTCCGGGAAAACGATCGGCTTCGCGATCTGCTCTGGAAAGAGAGCGTCCCAGAACGAGCCCATGTACGCCTCGCTGCCCTGGAAGTGCGCGGTCTCGATTACGTTCGGTTGCGCGACTGCTTCGGCGGTCGGGAAGGCGGTCATGAGCTGGTTCAGCCCGAAGAGGTGGTCCCCGTGTCCGTGAGTGATGTAGATCCGCTTCAGCTGTTTCCCGAAGGAGCGGATCCACTCGATTAGTTCCTCGTTCTGCGCCTGCGTTGTGAACGAGTCGACGAGGAGCGCGTCGTGCTCGCCGTAGATGAGAGTCGCGCTGTTGGCCACCCGCTTCAACTCGTCCGGCCCGTAGGGAAGGTCGCGCGTGACGCCGACGCGGTCTGCGTGCTTTACGGCGAAGTTCAGCTCGTTCAATGGTTCACTCTGCTTTCGGTCGAAGCGTGACGCGCACGATCAGGGGGTGTTGGCGGTGGGAGAAGCCGCCGCGGCCCGCTGCAAAGCGGCACGGCCGATGAACTCGCCGAGGTCGAGTTCGGATGCGACGAGCTGCTCCGGCGAGAGCACCGGCGCGCTGCTCGCGGCGCGGGCTTGGAACGAGGCCGACGAGGTGAGCTGTTGGAAGGTCTTGTAGGCCGACTCAAGGTCCGACTCCGAAGGCAGTGCTGAGCGGTTCACCATCGCCTTCGCGGTCGCCAGTGCGGTCCGGTCGAAGGATGCGAGCCGCTCGACGACCTCAGCGACGTAGTCATCGAGCATCTCGTCGTTGAGCGTTCGGGTCACCCAGCCCCAACGCTCGGCCGTTTCGGCGTCGTAGTCGGCGCTGGTCAGGATCGCCTCGAGTGCTCGGTCGCGGCCGATCTGACGAGGGAGACGTTCGGTTCCGCCGCCACCGGGGACAAGAGCCGTGCCGACCTCGGGCTGCCCGAAACGCGCACGCTCGCGGCTCGCGTAGCGAAGGTCCAGAGCGAGAGCGAGTTCGTTGCCGCCGCCTCTGGTGCGTCCGCGGATCAGGGCGATAGTCACGTATGGCGCCTGCGACAACGAGACCACGAGGTCCATCCAGGCAGGTCCGCCGGGGAACTGGTCGAGGTGTGCGAGATCGAAGTGGTTGAGGAAGAAGTCGTCGTCGGCGCTGTCGAAGACCAAGACCTTCAGGTCGGCGTCCGTAGAGAGGTTCTTCACGATGTCGATGAGGTCGCGAACGGCTCCTCCGGTGACGAGCCCGACGGGAGGATTGGAGAACGTGACCCGGCCAACTGCCGGTGACTCGCGGGTGAACTGGACGGTGGGCATCAGGACTCCGATCGATCGTGGACGAGCCTGAGCGTAGGACGAGCGCGAATCAGGAGCCTGCCCCGAGTAGGGGCAGGAAGAGCGCCGGCGAAGTTGACGTGTAGCGCGAATAGGTGACGACGCCGCGACGGAGGGCGAACCGCAGAGTGTAGGTAGGGCAGGCCCCACCAACCTGCCCCAGGCAGCACCAGTGTGCGAACGCGGACTTCGCGCTGCAATGGGGGTATGGCAGTTCCCCTGGTTGAAGCGCGCAACATCACGAAGACCTTCCCAAGCTCCGACGGCTCTGCGGTACCGGTGTTGCGCGGCATCTCGCTGGCAGTCGCACCGGGCGAGTTCGTTGCGATCGTCGGCCCAAGCGGCTCAGGCAAGTCCACGTTGCTGTATTGCTTGTCCGGTCTTGAGCCGACCACGAGCGGAGAGGTCAGCATCGCTAACAAGCGGCTCGACAACTTGCCTGCGAAAGCCCTCGCCAAGCTTCGCCGCGACCACATCGGATTCGTGTTCCAGACCTTCAACCTGATCCCGTCGCTCACTGCCAGTGAGAACGTCGCGCTCCCCGCCACACTCGCGAAACGTCGTCTATCGGGTACGCAGGTGGCCGCGGCACTGGCGGCGGTCGGTCTGTCAGAGCAGCACGATCGCCGGCCCGGGAACCTGTCCGGCGGACAGCAGCAGCGGGTAGCGATCGCTCGAGTGCTCGCAACGGGTCCGCAGCTCGTTTTCGCGGACGAACCAACGGGAGCACTCGATACTCATGCCGGCGCCGCTGTCCTGGAACTGCTTCGAAGCCTTGCAGGCGGCGATCGTGCCGTGGTGATGGTGACACATGACCTCGAAGCCGCAGCTCGCGCGGACCGAGTGCTCGTGCTGCGCGACGGAGTCGTGCACCGTGAGCTGCTTCGTCCGGACAGCGCCGCGATCCTCCAGGCTTTGGACAGCGCCCGGCTGGAGGGCGCACTGTGATCCGCTTGGTACACCGAGACCTCGTGGCCAACGCGCGCATCTGGGTTGGCGCGTTCGTCGTGAGTGTCGCGAGCGGCATCGCGATCAGCGTCGCAGTGAGCCTGGTGACTACCGGCATCGGTGCAGGATTTACGCGCGCCGCGGCACTGGACGTCCTCGCTTCGACGGTGATCGTGCTCACGGCGGTGGCGGCTGCAGTTGTGCTCGGCAGCGTCACCCGGCTCACGGTTTCACTGCAGAGCCGCAGCTACGCACTGTGGCAGCTGGTCGGGGCGTCCGGCACGAAGATCACGTGGGTGGTGCGTGCACAGTTGACAATCGTGGCGCTACTCGGCGCGACCGTTGGCGCCGCTGCTGCGTATCCGGCGGTACCCCCATTTCTCGTATTCGGCCTCGCCGGCGCTCAGGGCCTCGGCGATGTCGACCCACGGTCAACGACACTGGGAAGCGCGATCGTGGTGCTGATCGTGACCGCGATCGTGAGCGCCTCGGGTCTTCCCGCATCGCGCCGAGCCGGGCGGGTGAGCGCCGTCGAGGTGCTACGAGAGCCCGGCGACGAGCAATCGAAGATGAGCTGGAAGCGCTGGTGCTCGGTCATTCTCGCGCTTCTGCTTGCGCTGTCGATGATCGGGTCGCTCAGCAGCGGCACAGGAGGCAGCCAAGTCCTACTCATCGGGCCGGTCTTAACGGTCGCGGCTGCATCCGCGGGCCCCCTCTTATTCCCCTCGTTGTTGAGAGGCTGGACTGCGATCGTCCCGGTTCGTTTGTCTCCCTCGTGGTTCCTTGCGCGCAATGCTGCCGGCGACCAAGTAGGTCGAAGTTCCGCGACCATCAGCGCGGTCCTGGTCACCGTCGCGCTGCCGGGGAGCATCTACGCAGGTTCAGCGACGCTCGGCACCACGGCTCACAGTGATGGCAATTCGGGCGGGGCACTCTCGGCGACAACGTTCTTGCTGCTGCTTGGCGGCCCGCTGCTGGTGTCGCTAGCTGGTGCCGCCGCGACAGTATTGATGGCGGGGCGGGGACGCTCGAGGGAGGCCGCGTTGGTGCAGGCTGCCGGCGGCACGTCCGCCGTGGTTCTCAGCCGAGCGATCTCGGAGGCGGTCATTCTGGTCGGGACCGCAGTAATCGTGGCGGGAGCTGTCCTGATAGTGACTGCTGTCGGTTCAGCGTGGAGCCTCAGCCTCAACGCCTCGGCGTCACCTCGCTTCGGCGTCGCGATCGCCGGAGCCGCTGCCGCAGCGTGTCTCGTCGTGCTTGTGCTCGCCAGTGTCCTACCCGTACTCGCCGCTACACGCTGGCCGGTCCCCGTCGTATTGGCTGATCGTTAGGGGTGCTGCGTGCTTGCGTGAGCGGCTTCGCGCGTGTCATCCTTCCTGCTTCGCTCCGTGTCGTCAGGCGGCGGGCGGGTGCACTCCGCAGGGCGAAAACTCTCGGTAGACAGTTGAGCGGGCGACACGGAAGAGCGCGGTCGCAGTTCCGCGAGTGCGGGAAAGCATCGCCGCGCGTCGGCGTCGGCGTCGGCCTCGGTCGTGGCGGTTCGAATGATCATGGCCGGTCCGTCCTAATGGGGCGGGACGCGGGAGACGACGTGGCCTGTGCAGCCACGCCGTCTCACGCGTCGAGTTCTAGCGCTGTGGTGCGGGCGGCAGCGCCCAGGTGACGTCGATCCAACGGGTTCGTGGACGCTCGATGATCATCACTGGCACGGTGTCGAGGTCCGGGGACGCCGGCGGGCGGATCACTTCGTACCCTTGCCCGGCGCCGTGTCGACCACGGCGGTGGTAACGGCGGTCCACCCGACGGCGGTTCCGTCCGGGACCCGGAATCCGGTTGCGGCCTTGCCGGTAGCGACCTCGCGCTCTCCGATCATGAGCCCGGTGGTCGGGTCGATGATCAGTTCATGTCGGGTGCCGTCGGACTCGGTGCGTCCGATCGCGACGCCGGTTTGACCTTCGAGGTTTGCCTGCTTGTCGGTGAGTTCGACGCCCGGGATGCCTGCTGCGGCCTTGTAGAGCGCGGCTCGGAGGTCGGCGGGCACGATGCCGCTGCGAAGGGTGTCAGCGATCCAGACGAGTGCTTCTCCGTCACGGGAACGGCCCTGTCCGTTGGTCACTGTGTAGATGTGGCGCAGGAGCGCAGCGGGGTCCCGAGACAGCTCCTTCAAGTCAGCGGGCGAGACTGCTGCCGGCGCTCCGTAGAAGCTGCCACCGTCTGCACGGAGGTACTCACCCTTCGCCCGCGGCGTGTCGGCTGCGGCCTCTTTGGAAGCGGCCCCGAACGTCTTGACGACCGCCTCCGGTTCCCGCACCCACACCCACGTGCTGGTCGTGTCGGCGGGGATGTACAACTGCCCGTCTTGCGAGGCGAGATAGGTAGCCGAACCGTCCGCGGTGACCGCCTGCGTGGCGGCAGCCGCGTGCGTGGCGACTTCGAGGTACTGGCCAGCACCCACCACGGGGTCGCTGGTAGTGATCGTGGTCGATGCTGCGTCGTTAAGCACGTCCGCCGCCGCGGGGTCCGCGCCTCCTCGAAGTCCAGCGAACCCGGTGACGTTGCCGACTACGAGGGCTGCTGCGACGCCACCCGCGACGAGCGATCCACCGCCGAACCAGCGGACCCGACGGACGACGCTTCGACGCCGGCTCGACGGTGCGGTTGCTGGTGCGTCGTCCGCGGCGCTGATGTGTGCGAGCAGCTTGGTCCGGCCGCGTGCCAACGCATCAGCATCCGCGGCCGCTTCGCTGTTACGGACGGATCGAAGCAGGGTCAGCTCGTCCATGGTCCACCTCCTGTGCCGCGTCGCGGCCTAGAGCGGCACGCAGTGTGCGGCGTGCTCGGTTGAGTCGTGAGCGAACGGTCCCGACGGGAACGTTCAGAGCGAGCGCGACACCCTCGTAATCGAGGTCAGCCCACGCATACAGCAGTAGCGCGTCACGGTCGCGTGCTGGCATCCGCTGCATCGCGTTCCTGAGGCGGCGCATCGTTAGTTCCGCCTCGAGTGCGTCGTGTGACTGTTCTGTCACCAGCGACGTCGGATCGGCTTGCGCGCTTTTCCACTGCCGTGCTTCCTGCCGCCGATGACGCTTCAACAGCGTGCTCACAATGCCGTACAGCCACGGCAACGCGTTCTCGCGGTCAAAGTCGTACGCTCCGCGCCGCTCGAACGCGACCGTGAATGTCTCGGACAGCAGGTCCTCGGCCGCGTCGGACCCGGCACGACGGGCCGCGAACCGTTGGATCGCCGGCGCGTGCCGGTCGTAGAGTTGCGCGAACTCCGCGGGGCGTTCCACGGCCCCCCGGATGATGTCGCTATCGGTGCTCACACCAGCTATTGCTCAGCCTGGGCGAAAGAGTTCACGATTCGTCCCCCTTCGGCTTCCCCAGGTGCTCCGACTCCGACGCTATTTTGGCAGGCGCGGATCGGGTCGACGGTCCGCAGCTCCCCCTGGGTCCGGTCGTCCGGTCGTCTACCGGCCGCGCAGCTTGTCGCTACCTCGTCGCCACTCCCCGCCGGCGTAGGCGAGCGTGCACAGCCGGACGATCGTGAGTGGCGAGAGAGCCAGGAAGACCAACATCGGGTTGACGCGGAACAACAGCAGCGCGGCGACGCCGAGGAGGACGACACCGACGAGGACCAGCGTCCACAGCGGTAGACGTCGGCCCAGCCACTCGCGACTCGTCATGATGCTGAAGCTACCCGTGGCAGAACCCGACCGACACTCAGATGAGCGATCCTCCGTCGAACCGATCCGCATTCTTCCCGCTCGGAGTTTCGCCGTGGACGAGCAACCAGTGCGGAGTGGTCGGACACGACGTCCTACTCGGCGGGGGCAAACACTGTTGCTCGTCGTGATCGGAGGCGCACTGATCAACCTCGCACTTGTCCGTGCCTACGGGGACGATCTGCACAATGGCGTCGGTGTTGCGGCCTGCCAAGCGCGACGAGCGCCAGGCGGCTATCCAGCTGAGGGCACTCTGATCGCGCACCGCCCCCTCGTCCCTCTCGGCACTGCGTGCGAGTTCGACGTCCGGTCAGGCCGATCGGTGCTGTCGCCAGAGACCGACTGGCGGGCGACTTGGATCGCGGTCGCTGGTTCGGGATTCGTTGCTGGGCGACTGCTGCTCTGGTGATCCAAAGTTCGAGCAGGACCACCGTGCTGAACGTCCGGTAGCGGGTCGGGTACCGGACGCCGGCCGGCGGCACCCAGCGGCGCGGACGCGGCGCCTGCCTCGCCCCTGGTCGGCCTCCAAACCTGCCAGAGGCCGACCAGCGCGGTCAGTCGCGCGGCTGCGAGAGTGCGCCGTAGCGCTCGTGTACGGGCGCGTTCAATGACTGCCGTGTGGCCCGGGTCACCTCGTCCGCGAGGACCTCATGCGCGTCGCTTTCGAGGCCGTCATAGATTGCGTGCACGACGTCGGCTGGGTTGTTCTTCGGCATGTCGCCTGGCGTCATTGGGGTGTCCGTGTAGCCCAGGTAAGCGCCGAGCACTTGAACCTGATCGGGTGCGAACGACAGCCGCATCGAGTCGGTCGCCGACCAGAGCGCGGCCTTCGAGGCGCTGTATCCGTTCCCGTGTGCCAGCCAACTGAGGACTGAGGCCACGTTGATGACAGCTCCGCGCGCCTGCCGCAGCGACGAGGCGAACGCGCGGGTGACGAGCAACGGTCCGAAGAAGTTGGTCTCCATTTGATCGCGGACACCGTCGAGGTCGCCGTCCACGAGCGAGCCGGCACGGATGGTTCCGGCATTGTTGATGACGATGGTGGTGTCGCCCGCGATTGCGGCTGCCGCGCGCACTGAACTGGCATCGGTCACGTCGAGCTGCAGAGGTGTGACGTGAGCGTCGCCCCATTCGCGCGGCGTGCGTGCCGCCGCGTAGACCTTCGATGCGCCACGCTCCACTGCTTGTCGCACGAACTCGGAGCCGAGGCCGCCGTTAGCGCCGGTGATGAGCACCACAGCGCCCGCGATCGCGGTCACCGTCGGGTCCTGTCGTCGAGGTCATGACGACTCACGTCGGGGGTCGCCTTCATTAGCTTCGTCATCATCAGGCCTGGGTGGTGCTGAGGAACTCGCGGACGAGCGCGGCTGCCTCCTGCGGGTATTGGAAAATCGACGCGTGTGCGGCGTCGGGGAAGATGTGCAGGCGAGCGTTCGGGATGAGACCGGCGAGGGTGTGGCTGCCGGGAGTGCGGATCATCAGGTCGTCGTCACCCTGGAGCACGAGTGTGGGCTGTCGGATGGCAGTGAGTCTCTCCAGCGCCGCGATGCTGGGGATGCCCCATTCGAGGACGGCGTCGTACTGTGCGTCCCGAACAGCGGGCGTCGTGGGAGCGTCGCGGCCTTCGGTGCGGGCGCTGATGCGCTGGAGGAACTCGACACCGAGCGCTCGGCTGGAGTCGCTGTGGGCGAAGAAGATGTAGAGCAGGTTCGCTGGCGTCGGAACGTCGTGCCGGGACTCGCGCTCGATGTCCTCTCGCCACCCGTGCATCGCGGGCGCGCCCTTGGGGCCGGTTCCGGCGAGCACGAGGTTGCGCACAGCCCATGGCCGCAGAAGCGCCAGTTCCTGCGCAACGAAGCCGCCGAGTGAGAATCCGAAGAGGTCGAAGCTCCGGAGGCCGAGCGCGTCGGTGAACGCGAGCGCGTCGCGGGCCATCTCCGCCACCGTCGACGGAACCCGCCCGGTGGAAGCGCCGACACCTACGTTGTCGACGAGGATGACCTCGCGCTCGGACGCGATGCCATCGACGAGCGCGGGATCCCAGTTGTCCAGGTTCCCGCGGAAGTGCTGAAGGAAGACGACGGGCACGCCGTCGCTGCTGGTACCGAAGCGGCGATACGCGTATGCGACGCCGTTCGAAGCCTCGACGGTCTGCGTGGACGCGTCGACGGCGGTGGTACCCACTGCTTGTTCCGTGTTTGTCATTGCTCGATCTCCTTAGCGAATCGGCTCCGATAGCCGGCCTCGTTGCCGAGCGTAGGAAGCCGGCGCGGTCGTAGCGTGCTCCCAACAGGAGCACGCTCCTTCGTTGGGCGGCACCTCATCGGAACCGGTCGGGCAAGGTCGCGCTGACTGCGGCTTCCTCAATGTCCAAGACCGTCAAGACGGCTCGGACAGCGGCCTCCGCGTATCGGCCCTCCATCCGCGCTCGGAGCACGGCCCTTCGTTCTTCAGCGATAGCTCGCATGCGCAGCTCCGCGTACGCCTCGGTCCGATCCGCTCGCCGTCCTTCATCGCCGATGAGCGTCTCGCCGAGCAGCGCCGCGTCGACTCTGACGCGTTCGCGGACACGATCTTCGTACTCGTCAGGTTCGATTGTGTCGACGAGACGGAGGCTTGCCGAACGTGCCTCAGCCAACAGCAGTTGTGTCTCCATCTGCTCTTGAGCCAGATCCGGTGGCGGCAGAGCAACCTGACGCATCACCCAGGGCAAGCTCAAGCCCAACAGGAGAGAGCCAACGACTACGGCAAACGCAAGGAACTGGAGGAACGCTCGATGCGGCGTTTCCTCCGGCAGCAGGAAAACAGCCGCGAGCGTCACCACACCTCGCACACCGGCGACGGTGACCGGTAAGTTCAGCCGCCATTGCCAGCTCCGCCGTCGCATAGCAGGAGGACCCCAACGGTAGATCGCGGTGATTCCGAGGCTCCACGCGAGTCGAGCTACGACCAGCGTCACGAAGACCACCACCACGATGAGCACCGCTTGACCGAGAGGAACGCCCGACTCGAGTGCTCCGCGCAGGATGGCGGGCAGACTGAGACCAATAAGCAGGAACACGGCATTCTCGAGGAGGAACTGAATCGTCCGCCAGTTGAGCGACTCCGCAAGCCTTGCCTCTGCTGATTGCACGACCGGCGATCGGTAGCCCAGGAACAGGCCAGTCACGACCACGGCAAGGGGACCGGACGCGCCGATCGAGTGCGCAAGAAGGAACGCCACGTACGGCGTTACAAGAGACAGGCTGGTGTCGAGCACTGGCGCGGCGATCTTGCGACGCAACAGACCCATGGCGAACGCGACTAACAGCCCGATGCCGATGCCTCCAACCACGGCGAGCACGAACTCGCCAGCCGCCCGTGCCGGGTCGAACGTGCTCACGATTGCTAGAACTGCGGTGTTCAGCGCAACGAGCGCCGTCGCGTCGTTGAGCAAACTTTCGCCCTCGAGGACTGACCCCAGAATCCGCGGAAGCGGGGTTCGCCGCGTCACCGCGCTGACTGCCACGGCATCCGTGGGGGCAACCACTGCGCCGAATGCGAAGGCGGCAGCAAGCGACAGCGTAGGCACGAGCACCCATGTGGTGAGTCCCACGACGACGGTTGTGAACGCTACGAGTCCAACCGAGAGCAAGATCAGCGACTGCCGGCGGGCTCGAACGTCGGCGAGGGATGTCTGCAAGGCAGCGGCGAAGAGCAGAGGCGGCAACAGAACGGAGAGCACAAAGTCCGGTTCCACGTCGACCCGCGGGACTCCTGGAACGTACGACACGGCAACGCCGATCGCCACCAACGCGACGGGTGCCGAGCCACCCGCCCGGCGTGCAGCCGCGGACACGGCTACCGTCACGATGAGGAAGGCCACCACCCACGCGAGCATCTCGTTGACACTCATGCGCATGCTCCGCAACGGTTGAAGCGTTGAAAGGTCATGAAAGGGGGCGGCTTCGTCCCTGCTTTCGCCGGGCAGCACGGACTTCGCCGCGCCGTCGACACTCGCCTGCGCTCATGGTGCCGCCACCTCATCGTTGTCTCCTTCGGCAGTGAAACCGGTGCCGGGTCTGCTGCGCCGAAACGATCGTGTAACGACCGCTGCGATGGAGGAGCCCCGGACAACTGACGCTCAGTGGAGCACCCAGTCATCCTCCGGAGCGTGTCCCCACTTGGGACACTCGTGGCGCCGTTGACACTCCTACCGTCGTGGCGAGCGGGTCAATTGGGTCCGTGCCATGGAAGGTCAGGGATCCGATGCCGACGACCAGACGCGCGCACGCGGGCGCCGCAGCACGATTCAGAGCTGCTCCGCACGACGTGTGGCAGCGCTTCGAAGCGTTCGACAACCTGCCCTTCGGATCTGACACGGTGGAACGGACGGTGCTGCGGTCTGGCAAGTCGAGTTACCTCCGCACCTACGAACAGGACCTCGGAGTCGTCGAAGAACTCCTCAACAAGTCCCCCGGGCTGCTGCGCTACCGGGCACGCCGCGCAGGAGGCTCGGCCGCCCAGGACGTTGATGTAGCGGTCCGGGTTTCGCAGGACGGCGACGGCTCACTAGTCACCTGGTCCGCGGAGTTTGTCGCGGCTTCGGGAGATGCTCGTCGACGCGAACGTCTCGAGTCGCATTTCGCCAAGAGGCTGGAGGCCGCTGGCGGCGTACCGCTTGCGCCGCTGCGAATCGACGTCGTTATCGGGGCCTACACGCCGATCACTCGAACCGACCTCAGTGGGAGCCGAGCGACCTGGTCCGCCACCACGGCCACGCTGATCAGCGGCGAACGCGATGCGATCCTCGTCGATGCGCTGATGACAAGTGCAGAGGCAGACAGTCTCATTGATTGGGTCCGCGGCACCAAGAGGCGCCTCACCACCGTGATCGTGACGCAGGGGCAGGCCGACCACTTCTACGGGTTGTCGTCCGTGCTGCAAGCGTTTCCCGACGCAGTCGCACTGGCCACTCCCGGCGTCGCCGAATACGCGCGGCGCCAAGTAGCACCCGAATTCGTCAATCGTTGGCGAACACTCTTCCCATCTCAGCTCCCGAACACTCTCACTGCTCCGATCGGAGTGGGTCCCGCAGCAATGAGCTTGGAGGGGCACACCATCCAGCTCTTCGACGTGGGAACGATCGCGGGGAGGCCGACGAGCGTCGTCTCGGTGCGAGACCTCGACACCGTGATCAGCGGAGACTTGCTCTACAACGGCGTTCACCCCTGGCTGGTGAACACGAAACCTCGCGAACGCGCCTCCTGGAGCAAGGCAATGGACATCATCGAAGCGCTTCGAAGCTCCTGGGCCATCGCGGGCCACCGGGATCCCCTGGCGGTGACGGACGCCGCGCCGCTTCAGATTGCGTTCGTGAGGAACTACCTTGAGTTCTTCGAACACGCTGCGGCTGAGAGTGTGAGCGCGGAAGCGCTCGTCGCGTCCATGCAGCGGCGGTTTCCGGAACTCGGAAACGCCGCGACGCTGCACGCCTCGGCGGTCGCGCAATTCATCGGAGACGACCACGCTCTCGTCGAGGCGGACTTCCCAGATCTACTTCCGCCGGCCATCGATCCGCTGGGCAAAGACGCCGAGCCATCCTGACCAAGACGGGGCCCTGCCCGCCCATAGTTCAATTCAGTCAAGACCAGGCTCAGAGCCGGCGCCGCTGCTTCGCGGTCGGCGGGCGATCTTCACTCCTAACGACGCACGGCGGCTAGAGCGACATGAGGCGTTCGTTAACTAGCCCTCAACTCGGTGCCAGCACTTCCGGGACCGACGCACCAAGCAGACGCAACAGCGCAGCAAGTTCCTGGTCGAGGAAGTGCCCGATCGCCGTGATTCTTCCGTCCCCGAACGAGCCCAGAGCGGAGCTGGGAACGTCCGAGGTCAGCAACACGGGCTCACCCACCTTCTGCGAGATCGTGCACCGCAGCGGCGTCAGTGCCATCACTCTCGGGTCGTACCGATACATGCGTTGAGCAAAGACATGGTTGCCGAAGAGATACGAGACACAGGAAGAAGTACCTCCGGAGATAGCCATCAAGGTGGTGGGCTCCAATCGCCAGTAGCGCAGGAACCCATGTGGCGCGTTTCGCATCGTCCAGGTTTCCACAGTGTCCCAGTCGCTGTGTCGTTGAATTTCCGCGACGAGGCCAGCTTGATCAAACGCCGGTACGGCGTCCTCGAACGCCGCGACGACGTCATGGAAGTTCGCGGCCAATGGAACCGAAAACCGATCCGTAAGGTACTCGGTGATGTGGGAGTGCATGCCGGGACGGTACGTCCGCCGTTGGGCTTCTATCGTGTCCCTGCGCGGGGTATCCGGGAACGGGGTCAGGGCGCACCGGACGCCCCGCTTTGCAGCTGGTCAACCGGCCACCCACCGCCGCTCCGACCTGTCACTGACGTGCCCGGACTCGCCAGCACCATCGGATGACAACATCGGAGCAGCGCGTCGGCTGGCTACTCGAACGCGAGCACGATCTTGTCGTGGGTCTCGCCCGACTCCAGAAGGCGATGCGCTTCAGCTGCATCCTTGATGGGCAACACGCGGCTCCGCTTGAGGCGAAGCTCTCCTGAGGCGAGCAACGGCATCGTGGTCGCCATGGCGTCTGGAGCGCGGTCAGGGCTCGGATGAGACAGGAGCGCCCCTGACGACGCAACATCGGGACCCCCGGTGAGCGTCACCACTCTGCGGGGGTCGCCGGTCGCCGCTACTGCGGCCAGGAGCCCGCCGTGACCAGCAGCGGCGATGACGGCGTCCACACGCGTGTCAACGCGATCGAAGACCCCGTCGCCGTATGCGACGAACTCGCCACCAAGTTCGCGGACGAGATCTGCGTCCTGCCTTTTGGCCGCCCCGATCACGCGGATGCCTTGCGCTCGTGCCAGTTGAGTGACGATGGCACCGACGGCACCGACAGCGCCGAGCACGACAAGAGTCTCACCCTCTACCGCTCCAACTTGACGGAGGGTCCCCACCGCTGCGTCCGCCGAGGCAGGCAGCGCAGCCGCCGATTCCCAACTGACCGAGGCGGGCTTCGGATACCAAACGGGCGTTGTGACCAGCTCGCCGTAACCGCCCTGCGCGGGCAAGAGTGCGGCAACCTCGTCGCCGACCTGCGCGTCGGCACCTTCGCCGACGGCGTCGATGACTCCGGCAGCCTCGAAGCCCAGCACGTCTCCGGCACGTTGCGGGAAGACCGCAGTGAGTTCGCCGGCGCGGATCCGAAGGTCCGTTGGGCCCACGGCCGCGGCCTTTACTCGGATACGCACCTCACCCCGCCCCGGTTCTGGTGCCTGCACCTCACGCCACTGCAGGACTTCCGGGCCGCCAAATTCCGTGATGACAATTGCGTTCGACATGGATGCTCCATCTGTAATCGGTTGCCGTTGCGGTTTGCCCTACGCTTCCTCGCGCGCGCAGATCGCGGTCTGCATTACGGGGCACGTCGCGCGACTCAGCATGACGTCGAGCGGGACGTTCATGGTGCCCCCGATGGGGACACGCCCGTTGCCACGCTGCCTCGTAGCGTCAGTTTTGCCGCCGACCCGACGTCGCGGCTTAGACCACGACGCAAGGAGCCTGCAATGCCCACGTTCAACACTCCCGACGGCATCGAGATGTACTACACCGAGCAGGGCGAGGGACAGCCCATTGTCTTCGCGCACGGCTGGCCGCTCAGCTCGGATGCCTGGCAGCCGGAGCTGAAGTTCTTCAGCGAGAACGGCTACCGCACCATCGCCCACGACCGCCGTGGCCACGGCCGCTCGGAGAAGACCGCTGTCGGTCACACCATCGACCAGTACGCGAAGGACCTGGCGGCGCTCATCGAGCACCTCGACTTGCACGACGTCATCGTTTTCGGGCACTCCACCGGCGGCGGCGAGGTCGTCCGGTACGCCGCCAAGTACGCGAACGGCCGCGTCGCGAAGGTCGTCACCGCTGGCGCCATTCCGCCGATCATGGTCAAGAGCGACAGCAACCCCGAGGGGTCGCCGATGGAGGTCTTCGATGGCATCCGCGCCGGCGTGCTCGAGGACGCATCGCAGTTCTGGCTCGACCTGTCCGAGTCCTTCTTCAGCGCGAACCACGGCCGAGATGTCTCGTACGGCGCGAAGCTCGACTTCTGGCGCCAGGGCCAGCTCGTGAACCTGTCCGCCGCGTACGACTGCGTCAAGGCGTTCTCGGAGACCGACCAGACCGAGGACCTCAAGTCCCTCACCGTCCCGATCCTCATCAACCACGGCGAGGACGACCAGATCGTCCCGATCGACGACGCCGCCCGCAAGGCAATCGAACTGGTCCAGGACGGCACGCTCAAGACGTACCCGGGTGCCCCGCACGGCATCCACGGCGACTACCGCAAGGTCCTGCAGCAGGACGTCCTCGCCTGGATCAAGGGCTAAGACACTCCGGTGCACGGGAAGGCGCGGCCCACGGGTCGCGCCTTCCGCGCTTCCCCACCACCCAGAACGCCTGAACGTGCTTCTGGCGCAATCCGCTTCGACGTCATATCAGGAGGGCTCCCATGAGCACGAACACCGCGGCAAGACCGCGCCTGCCCCTCAACACGTTCGGCATCGCATTCGGCACCGCTGGTATCGCCGGCACCTGGACCGCGGCAACGACGCAGCTCGGCTCGCCAGCCGCGGTCGGTGAATCCATTTGGGTTATCGCCGCTGCCGCGTGGATCATCACCATCGTCCGATACCTCAATCGCCCGGGCGGATTGGCCGCAATCCGGTCGGACCTCCGCCACCCGGTGCTCGGCCCCTTCGCCGGTCTCGTTCCGGTCATCGGATCACTGCTTTTCGCGCACTTGTCGGCCACTCTGCCGACAGTCGGGGAGATCGGCGTCTGGGTGATGCTCGCGCTCACCACGATCTTCGGCGCTTGGTTCCTGACCACGTTGCTCGTGACACCTCGCGACCTGGCCACCTTGCACGGCGGATACCTACTCCCGACGGTCGCGGGCTCACTGCTCGCGGCCCAGGCCCTAGCCACGATCGGCTATCGAACGCTTGCGATGGGGTACTTCGCCGTCGGCATCATGTTCTGGCTGTTTGTGGGCAGCGTGCTTCTGGCTCGCCTTATCACGGGCCCCTCCATCCCAGCACCGCTCCTGCCCACGCTGGCCATCCTCTCTGCACCTCCAGCGGTCGCAGGGAACGCCTGGTGGGCGATTTCTGACGGAGCGCCGTCGGTCGTCCATACGGTGCTCACCGGAGCGATGGTTGCGTTCCTCCTCCCCCACTTGTTCCTCATCCGCCGGTACCTGGCCAGTGGCTTCGCTATCGGGTTCTGGGCGATGACCTTCACCGCTGGCGCGAGCGCGACCTACGGCGTTCGAATGTTGACGTCGGCTGATGCCGGGTGGGTCTCGACGGCGGCTGCGTGGCTCGCCGTCGCACTCGCGACGCTGCTCGTTGCAGCTATCGCGACCCGTTCAGTGGCGCTTCTTCGGGAGCGGCAAACTCAACCACGGCCGTCGATCCCGGGTCGCGTAGTCAGCTAGGCGGAGGACGGACGGTTTGGGATTGCGGGCACACCGGTCCCCACGTCACCGCAAGCCATGAGGCAGAGGTTGCGACTCATCGGTCCCGCGCCACAAAGCCTCCGAGGAGCGCGGTCGTCGCCCGAAGTAGTCGCGGGGCGAGTTCGATATGCGCCGTCGCCAACCGACTATCACGTTCGTACAAAGCCGCCAGCTCTGGCGAGGGATTCGCATACTGCCACAGCACAGCCCCGAGAGCTGTGATGTCGGCGATCGCTTCCCGTCCGAGGCCGGACGGCAAGGCATCCAGCGATCGTTCGAGGCACATACCGGCGCGCTCAACAGCGTCTACAGCTGCAATCTTGTACACGGCGACGACGTCCCCGTTCACTGCCCGTTCGAGATCGATGGCGGCGTGAGCGAGCAAGTCGCAGAACAGCGGCTGGCGCAGCATCGCGTTGACCAGCACCTCGGCAACGTCGTCAATCGTTCCATTCCGAAGGATCGCCTCGACTTCGTCGGCGAACGCGGTCCACTGCTCGGCAGCAAGCACCAGGAGGATCTCCTCCCGAGAGCTGAAGTACCGACGAACCGCTGAGATGTGCACGCCAGCACGGTCGGCGATGGAAGTCAACGTCAGGCCGCGAACACCGCGAGCGGCGGCCTGCTCACGGGCCGACCCCAGCAGATCCTGACGCCGCTGCTCTTTGGCAGCGGCGGAACGGGCGCGCAGGAAGGTCTCACTCACGCGGGAATAGTAACGCAACCAGCTTGCGTTGCATAACGCAAACGCCTTGCGTAAGGTGAGGCTTGACCCAAGGAGATCTCATGTCAGAACAAGTTTGGCTCGTCACCGGTAGCTCTCGAGGGCTCGGGCGAGACATCGTCGAAGCCGCCCTCACCGCCGGCAACTCAGTCGTTGCGACCGCACGGAACACCAAGACCCTCGAGGATCTCCGTGCGACATACGGCGAGCGGATCCTGCCGCTCACGCTGGACGTGACGGACCCCGCGCAAGCCGAGTCGGTCGTCGCCGCCGCCGTCGAGACCTTCGGTCGCCTTGACGTCGTCGTGAACAATGCCGGCTACGCCGACATCGCTCCGATCGAGAACACCGACCTCAGCTCCTTCCGCGCACAGGTGGACGCCGTGTTCTACGGCACGGTGCACGTGACGCAGGCAGCGTTGCCGGTGTTCCGCAACCAGGGCAGCGGCCTGTTCATCCAGGTCACCTCGGTGGGAGGGCGACTCACCGCTCCCGGACTCGGGGCGTACCAGGCCGCGAAGTTCGCTGTAGAAGGCTTCTCCAGCGTGCTTCACCAAGAGGTATCCCCGCTCGGCATCCGCGTCATCCTCGCGGAGCCCGGCTCGATGCGAACCGACTGGGCCGGCGACTCAATGAACGTCGCGACGTTTGACCCTGCGTACGACGCGACAGTCGGAGCGATGGCCCGCCGAACGCGTGAAAGCTCCGGCAGCCAGCCGATCGATCCCAAGGCCGTTGCTCGGGTCTTCGTCGAGATCGCCGAACATCCCGCCCCTCCGCTTCACCTGCTGCTCGGCAGCGACGCCGTCGACTACATGGCGAAGACCCTTGAGGCAACCGCAGCCGAGGACCGCCAGTGGGCAGGCGTCGGGCGTTCCGTCGACTTCGCGAACACGAAATGAGCTCGCACGAGTTCGACGGCAAGGTTGCGCTCGTCACCGGCGCCGGAACCGGAATGGGCGCCGCCACGGCCCTCCTTCTCGCACAGCGGGGCGCAGCAGTAGCGCTCGTTGGTCGTCGCAGCGACCCGCTGGAACGCATTGCCGAGCTGGTGCGCCGCGACGGCGGTCGCGCGCTCGTAGTCGCAGCGGACGTAGCCAATGCTGCGGAGATCGACGACGCCGTGAGCAGGACCGTCGACGAGTTCGGGATCCTTCATTACGGCGTCAACAACGCGGGGATCGCCTCGGAGAGCGCCGACCTTCCTGACCTTCCGCTCGCCGCCTGGGACGACACCATCCGTGTGAACCTGTCGTCGATTTTCTACTCGATGCGGGCCGAGCTTCCACGTATCGCCGATTCGGGAGGGGGCGCAATCGTGAACGTCTCCAGCGTCTTCGCCGATCGAGGTCTCCCGACGCGTGCCGCCTACTCCGCGAGCAAGCACGGGATCCGCGGCGTCACACGCTCTGCCGCACGAGATTGGGCGGCTCGAGGGATCCGAATCAACGAACTACAGCCCGGCGTCATTGACACCCCGATGCTGGACGCCGACGCGGCAGGAATCGCCGCGACGATCCCCGCCCAGCGCGTTGGGCGGCCGGACGAGATTGCCACGGCGGTGGCATTCCTGCTCTCGGACGCCGCGTCATACGTGACCGGCGCCCACCTCGCAGTCGACGGCGGCTTCCTCGCTTAGGCGACCCCGCGCTGTGCAAGAGCGGACTGGTATCCGACGCCAGTCCGCTCTTTGCTGTCGCAGCTATCGCGGGGAGCCTCGACGCTCGCAATCCCCTGCGGTCCGTCCCTGGACAGGTTGCACATTGTCAATCGTTCGCGGTGCGAGCTGCTTCGCTTCGTCCAGCAGCCGTCGGACGGACGATGCCTCTACCAGCGGATATGCATGCGTAGCTGCCGACGATCCTCGTCCGGTCGGACCGCCATTCGGATGGGGGCTAACGGTCACCACGGATCCGCGGTACTGAGATCGTTGCCCTGGTGGCGAATACGGTGCTCCGTGGGCGCAACGAAGAAGTCGCCGTAGCAGGGCTCATGTGGGATGAGTCGTCGCTGAACAAGCGCTGCGATCTCAGCAGGCGATCGCAGACCGCGACGTCGCCACTCCCGTGGGTCGTCCTGGAGCAACCTCGGCGCGTACCTGGTCATCGCACGCCTCCTTCGCCGACGAGGGTGCCTGGCCATCGCGGCCGCGGGCCGGCCTGACCTGACGTGGTCAGATGGGGAAGTAGCGGCCTCGGCGCAGCATCGGCGATGTGCGCAGTAGCCGGCAAAGGGGCAAAGGTGTTCCGCACGGCGACTCCTCCGGTTCTGCCACTGAAAGTGCGGCAGTTCCCTGACGCTAAGCGGCACTCCGGGCAACGAGCGTGTCCCTGGGACGGTTATACCCACGCCAGGGGTAGCCGCGGCGAAGCCCCCTGCCGTCCAGTGCTAGCAACCCGCCGGAGCGCAACGAAAGTCAAGTACAGCAAGAGAGCGCAGGCTCGAACTGAGCTGAAACACCAGTTTATTGCAGCGGCCCTTCGCGTGCTTATGGGCAGCCAAGCCACCTCGCTTCGTTGGGACGTGAGCCAGTATCATCGACATATGGCTTCCGGCTTATTGATCGGGCGCGACGAGACGGTCGCCCTCCTGGAACGGCAGCTCGGCGCCGCCGCCAACAGCGAGGGAAGCGGAGTCCTCCTCGTAGGCGAAGCAGGTATCGGGAAAACCGCCCTGGCGCAGACGGCGATGCGACTGGCCGAGGCTGCGAGCTACCGCGTTCTGAGCTGCTCGGGCGTGCGATCTGGGTCGCTTACCGGTTTCGGTGGCCTCCACGAGCTACTCCGCCCGATACTTGGCGGCGTTGCAGCGTTGCCCCCGAGACAGCGTTCGGCTCTGAATGTTGTCCTCGGGATCGAGCAAGGAGAAGGCGTCGATCAGCTGCTGCTCGGGCTCGCCGTTCTCGGGCTTATCGAAGAGGCGGCTCAGGCAGGCCCCCTCCTCATCCTCATCGAGGACATGCACTGGTTGGATCCGTCCAGTGCGGACATCATTTCCCTCCTGCCGCACCGCTTAACTGGAACGCGTGCATTCGTCCTCGCCACCACCCGTCCCGTTGCTGAGGGCGCGGGCCGCGAAGATGGGTTCCGTAAGGTCGTGACGCTGCCACCGCTTGATGCGGAGGAAGCTTCTACGCTGCTCGATGCGCAGGCACCGTCGCTGAACCCGACCGTTCAAGCGAGGATCCTCCGGCAGTCGCTGGGTAACCCGCTCGCACTCCTCGAGCTGTCGGATCAACACGCGACCGCCGCGGAGTTCGACGACCCCGTTCCGGTGACGGCGCGGATCGAACAGGTCTTTCTCGCCGAAGCCCGCCAACTGCCCGTCATAACGCAGCGAGCAATGCTGTTCGCAGCAGCCGGTGACGACGCGCCAGCCGCTGAGGTGCTCTCGGCGATTCAACTGGCCGGCATGGAACTCGATGACCTCGCCGCAGCCGAACGCGCAAGGCTCGTGCGACTTAGCGGCAACAGGTTCATCTTCCGACACCCCCTCATCGCTTCCGCGCTGTACGAGGCCGCGGACTTCGCCACCCGAGCGGACGTGCATCGAACGCTGGCCGAGGCCGCCACTGATCAGGCTCGGCGCACCCGACACCGAGCGGCCGCAACGGTCGGGTGGGACGAGGAGGTAGCAGCTGAGCTTGACGCAGCAGCCGCTTCGGCTTCTCGCCAGGGCGCGAAACGCGAAGCGATTGCCGCTTGGCGCCGAGCGGCGGAGCTGTCGCCGCAAGCCTCGGATCGAGCCCGACGTCTCGTCGAAGCGGCGGAGGCCGCGCGTCAAGGCGGGAACCCGACCCTCTGCGGTCATCTTCTAGCCGAAGCCGCACCCCTCGACCAGACCCCGGCCACCAAGTTGAGGTTCGCACGTACCGAGTGGGTGCTCAGCATGACCGCGGTCTACCAAGGCCGAAACGCCGAACAGTTGCTGGAACTCGCCGCTTCATTTACGGATGCCGACGCTCGAATGGAGGTGCTCGTCTGGGCCGCAGCGAAGTGCTACATCCTTCAAGAGCCCCCCGCCCTTCGCACGCGCGTCGCGGCAGCCGTCGCCGCGACGCCGAGCGAAGCGCCGGAAGCTCTGCGTGAGGTCGCGTCGGTTCTAGCCGACCCGTCACAGGGTTTCGGCAGTGACGCGCTCGCGCAGTTCCGGGGCGAGGTGGACGACACCCACGGGATTCTCCTCAATTGCTTGGCGTTCTGCGCCGAAGAGCTGAACAACTTCGCGCTCGCTGAACTCTGCTGGACAACGGGCGTCGACCTGTTCCACTCGACCGGCAGAGTGAGTGACGAGGTGACCGCGGTCTGTGGGCGCAGCACCGTCCGACTGAATCGCGGTCGAATCGAAGCTGGAATCGAGGACGCGGAACTGGCGCTGCGTCTCGCTACCGACCTGAACCTTCCAATCGTTGCAGGCATGGCCGGCGCTGCACTCGCCCGCGGACGCGCGCTTCGAGGCGAGCACGAGGATGCCCGTACGGCGCTCGCTCTGGTCGCCGAGCTTCCCGGTGCCCCCTCGTTCGCTCGGGTCGCTGCCACCGCTGCGTGGGCGGCGGCTATTGTCGCCGCAAACACCGGCGATCACGGAAGAGCTGTCGACGAACTTGGCCGCGCCATGGAGTACGGGCCCGTCGGGTTGTGGGCAGGTGGCCAGCTCGCGGGATCCGCCGTTCAAGTTGGCAGGGCGGACCTGCTCGTTCGCTGGCTTGCGATGGCGCGACCGGTAGCTGAAGCCACCAGAGCACCATCCGTGCAAGTGCTCATCGACCGTGTGCGTGCGCTTATGGAGGATGGCCCCCTGGCTGAGCAGTATTTCCGCGCGAGCATCGAGGCGGGCCGTGACCAGGCAGATGCCAGCCTCCACGTCGCGCGGACCCGGTTGCTGTACGGCGAGTGGCTCCGCCGCGAGCGACGCATCGTCGAGGCTCGAGAGCACCTGAGCGGTGCACTTGACGTGTTCGAAGCCCTCGGCCTGGTGATTCTGGCCGACCGGGCACGTGAGGAGCTACGCGCGGCCGGCATACGTGCCGTCCCCGCCACCTCGGCGGACGCAAACGAGTTGCGGGCCGACGACACCCTCACATCCCAGGAGCTTGCGGTCGCCCGGCTGGCAGCGCAGGGGTTGAGCAACAAGGAAATCGCTGATCAGATGTACCTTTCTCATCGGACTGTGGGATCGCATCTCCGCCATGCGTTTACAAAGCTCGGCGTGAGTCGCCGGGGCCAGCTCTCCTCCGTTACAGGTCTTCGCGCCGTCGCTTCGTAGCGCCGCGCAGCGAGATCTGCGTCGTTTTGCCGATGCGCATGCGTCGTTGTGTTCGCGAGACTCTTCTCGTGCCGGTCCCCCGGCGGAGGCGGAAGGCTCGCGAAAATGAACGCATCTCGAACTCCACTTGGTGAGTACCTACGGGCGCGTCGCGCGCTCGTATCGCCCGAGGACGTCGGCCTGCCGATCGTGTCGCGGCGGCGAGTTGCAGGCTTGCGCCGCGACGAGGTCGCGCTTCTCGCGGATGTCAGCGCGGGCTACTACCTTCGCCTCGAGCAGGGGCACGACACCCGGCCCTCTACTCAAGTGCTCCAAGCTCTCGGCAGGGCGCTCCAGCTCGATGCTGCTGCGGTCGAGTACATGACGCGGCTAGTTCGGCTGCAGTCCGACGGGCGGCCAACCTCAGACTCCGACGGCTTTCCCGCCGCCATGGACATGAGCATGCGAGCGCTCTTCTCACAGTGGAAGCACACGCCCGCATATCTGATGGACGGCAACCAGGACGTGGTGCTATCTAACGATCTCGCTCGCGCAATGGCACCGGGTGCGTTGGAGCCGGGAGTGAACCTCCCACAGCTCGTCTTCTCCCCCGCCGCGCGAGCCGCCGATCCGTACTGGGAAGAGACCGCGATCCGGACTGTCGCCACACTCAGATACGGATCGGACCCCAACGATCCACGGCTTCACGAGATTGTCGGACGGCTCTATCTCAATGACCCCGACTTTCGACGTCTGTGGGCTCGGCACGATGCGCGCCCTCACTACGTCGGCCCGATTGACCAGATGATTCCGCCCTTCGGCGCCGTCTCGTTGACCTGCCAGACCTTCGTCGTCCCAGGCACGAAAGGGCACGTACTTGTGGTGTTTCATGCGCAAGCCGGGAGCCGTGCTGCATCAGCAGTCGAAGCTCTGCGGCAACGTGTGTCAAGGGTCGAGCAGGATGCGGCGCTCGCGCCAGAGCGTTCCGCGGCGGGATCTGCGGTGCTCGCGCCGGAGCGTTCCGTAGCGTGATCGTGGCATGGCGGCGAACGCGGCGTCGTGCCCTAGGCCGGCGTCATTCGCTTCCGATCCTGGGATCGCTGCGAGCGCAGGTTGAAACAAGCCGCTTTGCGCTCGCGTGTTTCCCGTCGGAGAGTACGCGCCCCGTTGCACCCGCAACTTTTTCTGAGCCGGCTAAACCGTCTAAAAGTACTGAACTCCCGCGCCAGCACACGGCTTGCGGAACACTGGCCCGCCACCCAGGCGAATACCATGAGCCTGTGCTGTGCGCATCCTCGACAGGGACGAAGGCATCAGATCGCCGCGTACGTGCCCAAATACGGCGCTTTGGCCGATACAGCACCGGCGTCTCGACGAATGGTCGGCGTCGGCGTCACTGCGCGTCACTGATCGGATATCTCGCCAGGGCCGCGAGCCGTTCGGTCGACTCCGCGTCCGCTCCCCGCCATACGAGAAGCGTGTCTGCGTCGGGCCCGGTAACGCGGAACCGGTGATACGCAAGACCAAGCGTTCCTACAAGTTGATTATTGAAGCGAAAGACTCCGTCGGACGCTGGCTGCACGTCACCCGCCCAAGCCTCTGCGAAAGCATCGCTTAAAGCGGCCAGTTCGCCGACAAGGCTGACGTAGCCGTCGTCTTCTCCCTGCTCTGCGACAGCCTCCCTCAACTCGGCTGCAACCTGATCGCGCTTCTGGTTTACGTCCCCGAGGGAGCTGTCCAGGTTGGCCTCGAGGAAGGTGGCGCGCGCCAGGTTGGCACCCACTCTGAAGGACTCTTGCACGGCGCCAGCGAGATCATTTGCGACAACGACGTCGAGGTGTCGGTCGTAAACGAGGGCAGGCACGTTTTTCCACGGCCCGATGAGCTGGCCGAGCTTCGTGCGCCGCTCAACCGCGCCGTTGTTTAGGGGCATTTCATCAGTGTACGACCAGTGCAGTCTGCGTAAGTGCCCCCAGGAGGGACACCCTCTCCACCGCGGCCGGCTTACGGTACCCACGAGATCGCGCGACAATAGAGGAGTAGGGCCCAATCACGTGTGGGTGTCAGCATGAGCGGGCGCCTCAACTTGGAACGCAAGCCGTTCTTCCACGACGCTTCGGAGCGAAGCACTTGGAGAAACCGCGTGCGAACTGCATGGTTCAGTGCAGCTTCGGCTGCTGAGCTTTTACCGCCAACCTAGTGCCCGCCTGGGGCACCGTCTCGGAAGGACACAGGACGATGGCGAGCACGAATCCCTCTCCGCTCGGTGACTACCTCCGCGCTAGACGCGCGCTCTTGAAGCCTGAAGACGTCGGGCTCAAGAGCATGAACGTACGCCGCGTTGAAGGGCTACGGCGAGACGAGGTGGCACAGCTCGCCGGCATTAGCCAGGAGTACTACCTGCGCCTGGAACAGGGGCGCGATCGGCAGCCGTCAACACAAGTCATCGAGGCGCTCGGCCGAGCGCTTCGGCTCGACGGCGCGGGCCTCGAGTACCTGCGACGACTCGCTTGCGTAGCTTCCGGCGAGTTCGTTATTGAGAGCGAGCCAGAGGTCGCAGATCGGATCGATGAAGGCGTTCGCGTTCTACTCGAACAGTGGACCGACACGCCAGCGTACGTCATGGACAGTAACCAGGATGTAGTTGCCGTCAACAACTTAGCAACGGCAATGACGGGTGGCGGACTTCGTACGGGCATCAATCTACCCTTGGTTGTGTTCAGCGACGAGGCCCGACAGGGCTTCGACGACTGGGAGGATACTGCCGCGCGGACAGTTGCGACCCTACGCTTCAACAGCAACCCCTTCGATCGGCGCTTGCAAGAAATTGTCGGGCTTCTCTCCGTCCGAGATGCCGACTTCCGTCGACTGTGGTCGCGTCACGATGCGCGCCCTCATCACCTGGGCCCTGTGCGGCAATATATGGACGGCTTCGGGTTTGTCACGCTTGATTGCCAGACACTACTCATCCCCGGCGGCCGAGGAAATGTGCTGGTTGCGTTCAATGCGCTCCCGGGCACCGTAGGCGAGGCAGCGCTTGCTGCGCTGCGCTCGGCGTTGGTCAAAACGCCCTTTAAGAACACCGACTCCGGAGGGCCGTTCGAAGCGCCTGCCGCTCGTCCGCAGTTAGAAGACGCATCCACGACGCTCGGCGAACCCCATCCGAGCCTCGATGCAGTCGCTTACTCTTCGCTGAGTCCGCGAGCGTAGAGGCGAACTAATTCGACCGCATGACAGCGAAGCTCGCTTATCGGTTCAATCGATCCGACCTTGGCAATCTCGTCGAGGCCGTCAATCACACGCCATTCACCTTCCCCTGACGCCTTAGTCACGTGCCGTGTCGCGAAAGTACGCGAGTCGAGCAATCCGATGGTTCGAAAGAGGGCCGCTGCCCGTGTGCTTAACAAGCAGTAGAACGCCTGTAAAGCAGCAGATAGCGAGAGATCTCCCGCGACTAGTTCAAACGAAGCGGGCGGGCGAGCCCTTTCGTCTTTCGAGAAGACAGAGTGAGCCCACGCGGCTGCGCCGTTCAACCCAAACACTGCGGGCGGGCTCTCAGCGATACTTCCGACGCTATGCGCCGATGGTGAGACGCCCAACGGACGAACGTCAGGTTCCGATACAATTCAGCCATGACGGTCGATGACCCGCACCGAGTTGTAGTTCTCGCCCAGGAGGGCGCGTACCCGTTCGAGCTGGGAATTCCGTCTCGGGTGTTCGGCGCAACGGATGGCGTCTACCGGGTTGACCTTTGTACCCCTACCGGAGCTGCCATCATGACCAACGCCGGCTTCTCGGTGGTTCCGACCGTCGGCCTCGAAGCGCTCGAGCGAGCCGACACTGTGATCGTCACACCGGTGGAGCCCACGTTCTTGCGTCCGTCGCTCTCAGACGAGATGGCCGCGGCGCTTGATCGCGTTCGGACAGACGCCCGGCTCGTGTCCATCTGCACCGGCGGATTCACACTGGCCGCGGCCGGGCTTCTCACCGGACACAAGGCCGCCACGCACTGGCAGTGTGCGCCCCTCTTCCGATCCTGGTTCCCACAGATCGAGCTAGACGAGAACGTGCTATTTACCGGCGACGCGGGAGTACTCACTTCCGCCGGAGCCGCCGCCGGAATCGACCTTTGCCTGTACCTCATCCGGGAAGACCATGGGGCTGAGCTAGCGAATCACGCCGCCCGTCGGTGCGTCGTCGCCCCCCACCGCGAAGGTGGGCAGGCGCAGTTCATCGAACGGCCTGTGCCTGACGCACCTGACCTATCCACGTCCAATACGAGAGCGTGGGCTTTAGAGCATCTGTCCGACATGCTGACGACTGTCGAGCTGGCGAAGCACGCGCACATGAGCGAGCGTACCTTCGCCCGAAAGTTCCACGCCGAGACCGGCCTGTCGCCGCGCAAATGGATCACGCAGCAGCGAGTTGTGGCGGCTCGGCGACTGCTGGAGACGACGGACCTCACCATTGACGACGTTGCATCCGCGGTCGGTTACTCGACTGCAACTTCGCTCCGCCGCCACCTCACCGCGCAGCTCGGGGTAGCTCCGAACGCCTACCGACAGGCTCATCACGTTAGGGGCTAAGCGCCGACCGTCAGCGGAGTTGCCCCGCTTCTCTCCGCTGCACGCTGCTTAATGAGGTGCGCGGCGCGTTCAGCGATAGCGAGGACCGTCGCGTTCGTGTTCGCGCTCACCATCGCTGGCATCACTGACGCGTCGACGATTCGCAACCCGCTGACGCCTCGGACCAGGAGGTCCGGATCGACAACCGCCCGTTGGTCGCTGCCCATGCGCGCGGTCCCGACTCCATGCCAGTAGAAGCCGACAAGGTCACGGATCCGGCGTTCAAGGGACTCCGCGGTATCGGTGTTCGGGCCGGGCAGGACCTCAAAAGATGTGAACTGCCGAAGGGCTGACGACGTCGCCAGCTCGCGAACTATCTCAACTCCGGCTGCGAGACGTCGCACGTCCTCGACCTCGCTGAGCAGGTTCGGGTCAACGGCCGGCGGATCGCTGATGCTTGCGCTCGACGCGACCACTGAACCAGTGCTCTGCGGGCGAAGGACGGCGACGCCAATGGCTACAGAACTGCTGCCGTCCGGAGCGTCGTTTCGCATCGTGAACACGTGCAGATCCGGCTCGACTTGTTCGTCGCTGCTGTAGATCAGCGCGCCTGCCTCGACGCGTTGGTCCACGGCAGACACGGGGCTACTGGACGGGTACGCCATGATCAGCAACGGATGATCGCGGAAGTTCCTGCCGACCTCTGGCGAATGGGAGATGGGTGCGATCCCTAGCTCCTGGAGATGCTTGGTGTCACCCACCCCTGACACCTGCAGGAGGTGGGGTGTGCCGATGACGCCAGCCGACAGAATCACCTCACGTCGCGCGACGATCCATTCAGGGACGCCGTTGCGCGTGAACTCGGCGCCGATGCACCGCTGGTTCTGATCGAAGCGGAGCTTCGTAACGACTGTGTCCGAAGCGATCGTGAGGTTCGGGCGACTGCGCACCTCCGGGGTGAGGTACGCGTCGGCGACCGTCTCCCGAGAGTTGTCCTTGATCGCGAGAGGAAACCTCCCGGCCCAAGCATGCCGGATCGACGTCAGCGAACCGACCGCAGCGTCAGTGAAGTCATTTGGCGGTTCCGCTCGGACCGTGAATGGGCCCGCCTGCCCGTGAAGCGACGCGTCGACGTGCGGGTGAACCGTCTCCGCCTTCTGGAGGAACGGGAGAACCTCGTCGAACGACCACTTCGTTGCTCCGGTCGTCGGCCACGCGTCGAAGTCCGCGCGTTCTGGCCAGACGTGCATCATCGCGTTGATCATGCTTGTTCCGCCGACTGCTTTGCCTCGCGGGTAGGCGATCGACCGCCCCGCGGCACCGCGCTGTGGAGCGGTGACGAAGCCCCAGTCAAGCTCCGATTGCGCGAGCGTGCGCCACCGACTTGGGTCGGCGGCGGCTGGAGGTTTGAAGTCTCCGCCGGCTTCCAGCAGCGTAACTCTGACCGTTGGATCTTCCGACAGCCGAGCCGCCACGACGGAGCCGGCGGAGCCAGCACCGATGATCAAGTAGTCCGTCGTGATGTCAGTCATTTCGTCCTTCATTGCTGGTCGGCATGGGCGGGCACGCGCCTTCCTAGGACACGTCAGCGGTCAGCAGGTCCCTGCCAACTGCTCCTTACGGCTCGACGCTAAGTGCCGGCCTGCTCGCCAGCCTGTCCCCACCTGGGGCAGGTCGAAACCGGCGCATTCAGGCACCGTCGTACCTACGCTGCACGAGGCATCGCAGGGCTGAGGTCGTTGGTGGAACGGGACAGGCCCGACACCAACACCGCATCCGTCGGGTCAAGCCGTAGGCCGCAAGCCGAACGCCCGGAGCCCCGGACGACGACAGCGGTCAGTGGCTCCCCCAGCGCGGCGGACATTGGTCACACGACGAGAGGAGGGCACGCGGAATACCTGACGCGTCAGGTTGTTGGAGGTTTACATGGCTAACCGTTTGTCACACCAACAGCTCGATGCTTGGCAACGACTGCAGACGGTGACGGAGCGTTTGCGTCGTCATGTCGGTCGGGATCTTCGAGGGGACGCAGGTCTCTCAGAAGCAGAGTTCACGGTGCTGGCGCACCTCGTTGAATACGGCGGCACCGCTCGGCCGAGCGAGTGCGCGGCGTCTATCGGTTGGGACTCCAGCCGCCTAGCCCACCAGCTCCGTCGGCTGGAGAGCCGCGGCCTCATTACCCGCAGCCCGAGTCCGGGTACCGACGGTCGCGGGTCGATCATCGCTCTTACGGCCCCCGGGAAAGCGGCTCACTCGGACGCAGTCGGGCCGCACTTGCGCGCAGCCGCAACCTGGTTTGGGGCCGCGCTGACACCCACTGAACTCGACCACCTCGGCACGGCGCTCACCGCGATCGCTGCGCACATCGACTTGCTCGAATCCGACAGCACCGAAGAGAAGGAATGACCGCGATGACAACTCCGACAAGTACCTCGACCTGGGCCCCTGAGAGCCGCCCCGACCTGCGCGGTCGCACCGTCGTAGTGGTCGGTGGTAGTGGCGGTGTCGGCGAGGGCGTCGTCGCGGCCGCATTGGCAGCAGGAGCAACGGTCATCGCGACCGGTCGCGACCAAGGCAGACTCGACCAGCTCGCCAAGCGTGGATCGGAAGGAGACGAAGCGGGCCGCTTGGAGACGCGCGTCCTCGACGCCATGAGCGCTGACCTCGAGAACGACGTGACCGCATTGGCCGAGGAGTTCGGCCCGTTCGACGGCGTCGTGATCTCTGTCGCGTCATGGGGCGACCAGGGGCGAAAGGGCGCTCTGGATCTCACAGACGAAGAGTGGCAACGGCTCCTCGACGGCAACCTCACTAGTGTCTTCCGCCTCTTCCGAGCTTTCCTGCCGCGGATGTCACGTTCCGGAGCGTTGATGCAGCTCAACGGGCTCAGCGCCGACCTTCCCTTCCCTGGTAGCGCCGGCGTCGCGCTGAGTGCCGCGGCCACAAAATCGTTGACGGTGACCCTTGCTGCCGAACTCGGCGGCCGCGGTCCGCGCATTCATCAACTCATCCTCGGTGTTGTCAGGACACGGGCGCGGCAGGAAGCAGGTATCGACGATCGTCGATGGATCGACGCCACGCAGATCGGGGACCACGTCGCGCAGCTCGTTGCCGGCACAAGCGACCTCTCCGACACAGCGCTCCAGTACTTTGTCGAACGCGGTACGGGCCCCGTCTCAGGGCCGTCTGCCTGATGATCGGGTCACGACGCATGAAGGTCATCAGCCCCGAGGACCCGGCCTATGACAGTGTCCGTCACGTCTACTCGAGCACCGGCAGCCCGGCCCGCGTTTTCCTTCCGACCACGACCGCCGAGGTCGCCGAGGCTCTGACGACGTCCCGCGAGACCGGCCGCGCCCTCGCCATCCGTAGTGGCGGTCACGGCATCAGCAGCATCTCCACGAACGTCGGCGGGGACGTCATCGATCTGCGCGCCATGCACCGAGTGGACCATCTCGGAAACCGAAGAGTTCGCGTCGGGCCTGGAGCGCGGTGGGGAGCTGTCGCGCGCGCACTTGAACCACACGGCCTCGCGATCAGCTCCGGCGACTCCGGGGACGTCGGGGTCGGCGGCCTCGCCACGACCGGCGGCATTGGCCTCCTCGGTCGCTCGCACGGTCTGACGATCGATCACCTCCGCAGTGCGGAGGTCGTGACGGCCGATGGTACGACTCACCTCGTGTCTGAGTCGCACGAGCCGGATCTGTATTGGGCAATCCGTGGCGCCGGGGCGAATGTGGGCATCGTGACCAGCTTCGAATTTGAGGCGGCGAAGGTTCCTGCAGTCGTCCAAGTGACCGCGGTGTACCAGCCTGCCAACTTGACGGAGTTCCTTCGCGAGTGGGGCTCCACGCTCGAAGCAGCTCCGCGCAGCGTGTCCGCGTTCCTCTACCTTGGCGGAGGCCCGCGAGCGTTCGCGCAAGCAACCATCGTCTTCGACGGCGATGACGTGGACCTCGCAACCGCCGCGATCGACCCATTCCTGAGGCTTCCAGGGCTGGCAGGCCAGCGCGGTGTGGTGACGACATACGCGAACGTGCCGCTCACAAGCGGCGAGCCGCACACCGGACAGCAGGGAGCGACCACCCACAGCGGTCTCCTGAATCACCTGGACGGCGACACGTCGGCGAGCATCGCCGACCTGCTCCAGAGCAGCGGCGCCGACATGGTGCAGCTTCGTTCCGTGGGAGGAGCGATCAATGACGTCGACGCCTCCGCCACCGCGTATGCGCACCGCCACCAGTTGATCTCCGCGACAGCGGTGTCACTACGAGGCGGCGCCAGGTTCGATTCGGCCTGGGCTCCCGTGCACCAGCACATGGACGGCCTCTACCTCAGCTTCGAGAGCGACCATCGTGCTGAACACGTTCTCGAAGCGTTCCCACCCGCAACGCTCGAGCGCCTTCGCCGGGTGAAGTCTGCGTGGGATCCGGACGATGTGTTCAAGCAGAACTTCGATGTAAGTGCCCCGCTGCCTTGATGTCGTCACGACCGAGTTCCGTTCCAACCAGCCGCGTCATGTGATCGCAGCGCGTCTCGCGCTCGCCCGAAGCGCTCGGACTCAACCACCACGCCGGCAGCCAAGGAGGCGTCAGTGTCTATGAAATTCTTGATCGCTGCTGCGGCGCGACTCTACTTCGCCAGAACCCGGGCAACCTATCTCTATCTGCCGCGTCCGGATAGCCCCCGGGTGGTGCACGCCCGGGGGCCGAAGACCCGAAGGGTACTCGTACTGGGAACCGACGCGGCAAGCGGGTGGGGTGTTCGGAGTCACGACCTCGCACTGCCCGGCTTCCTTGCTCGGACACTGAGCGCCAACACGCATTGCGGAGTGACGGTTGAACTTTCGGAGACCCCAGCGGGAGTGATCTCTGACATCGTGAGGCTGGCGGCTGCGAGGACGGACTGGCGGTTCGATGCAGTCCTTCTGATCGGAGGGATCTCTGACGCCGCGCAGCTACGCGATGCGAAGGAGTGGCGTTTCGGGCTTCATGAAATCCGCCAGGCGATGAAGGAAACCATCCCTTCGCCATCGGTATTTGTCTTGGGGATGCCGACCCCGAGTAGTCTTCCCGGTTTCCGAACCCGACCCAGTGGCCTGGTAGACCGTGCGGCCGCTTCGCTCAATCACACCTCGTCTTCATTCTGCGAGGAGACACCCCTAATGACTTTCATACCGCCATTCAGCAGCACGGAAGAGAGCAATGACGGTCGGCTACGATCAGCCAACGACTATCGCCGACTCGCCGCACACATCGTTGAGATCATGGCATCCGCATCCGTCAGCAAGCGTCCAATCGACCATCGACACTTTGGAAACAGTAGCCCTGAACGAGTACTTCGTAGGCTTTACAAATTTACAGGTCAAAACGCATCAAAGTATCCCCGAGTGGGACACGATCGAACGGTTCGTGGCCGCTACCGTTGGGTCGCGTCCGCGAAATCCCGGACATACTCAACAGGGGAGCACATGAACACGAAGCGATTCGACAATGTGTCGACTTTGAGAATGCGACTGACTGCGTTACTTCTAGTTATAATCACTTTGGTGATGGGTGCGACTCTTATCGCGCCGCGCAAAGCCGCTGCGGACGTCAATCCAAATGACTGGGCGGACACGTATATGAACCTTGGAGTTTCCGCGAGCCCGACGCAGGCGAGTCAGTACGATGCCCTCATCCGTAGCATCCAAGCTGCGTCCGGTCACAACTTTCGGGATGGCGTCTCCACGACTCAGTGGCCGGCAAACGGGCTGATTCGGGTCCAGCTCTCCTTCGAGGGACAGTCTGTTCGGCTGTGGCTTCAGCCGAACAATTTATACGTCGTTGGTTACGAGACATCCGACGGTCATGTGTTTTCGTTCGCCGATGCTCCCGCCCTTCAAGACACCATGCGGACAATGGGTGATCACCACGGCGGGTCGCTGCTCCAGTACGGGTACGTGCAGTCCTTGAACTTCGCAAGCGATTACAACAGCTTGGTGCGAGCCGCGGGACGCGGTCGAGAGAGTATGCCAGTCTCGTACCGGGACGTCATCTACTCGGTGCAGAATTTGGCAGGTGCAACGAACCCCTATGGTGGGAATCAGCAGGCCGTGGCACGGTCCCTGATGTTGCTCGTCCAGTACACGTCGGAAGCGGTTCGCTTCAATGATGTGTTCGGCGTGATGCGCGATGTTACTGCGAACCCGACGTCTTACTATGGGGGCCTTCCGATGTTGCAGCAGCGATTGGAAAACTCGTGGGGCGCGATCTCCGACTACGCGTTCAGTGTGTCGAACAACTCGACGACCGCGCCTCGAACGATCGTTGGGGTGGGTACGCTCTCGTCCTGGAACGACGTCCGGCGGTATATGCGGACGCTCCTCGCAAATCCACCGACGGATAGCGGCGACTGGAACCACTCAGAGTTGTAGTCGATAAGCGAAATCAACCGAGATGGCGCGCTCAGAATGCTTCAACGTTCTGAGCGTGCCATCTTTCTACTCAACCGCATCAATCGGTTCAGCCTAGGCTAGCCGCCAAGGTGTCTGTCGCCCTGCATCGCTCAGACGATTGATCTCGGTGAGGCAATCCCAAACGACCGATGGCGCTTCCCGCGTTTGTCGCAGGGAGCGCCACCGGTCGTTGGCCCCGTATCGCCGCCGCTAGTTCGGGCGGCCGTACGTCTCGAGGAGGCGCAGCCAGATCTCGTTCATCGTCGGATACGCCGGCACCGCATGCCAGAGCCGGTCGATCGGGACCTCTCCCACGACGGCGATCGTCGCGGCGTGCAGCATCTCGGCGACGTCTTGACCGACGAAGGTCACGCCCACGATGACGTTCCGGTCCTGGTCGACGACCATTTTCGCGCGCCCGCTGTAGCCGTCTGCTTGCAAGGAGGCACCTGCGACGTGGCCGAGTTCGTATTGGACGGCGCGAATATTCAGTCCCTGCGCTCGCGCCTGCGCCTCGGTGAGGCCGACGCTTGCGACTTCTGGGTCAGTGAACGTCACCTGCGGTACTGCCGCATGATCGGCGGTGGCAACGTGACTGCCCCACGGCTCGACGTGAAGTGCTGTGCCGTGATGTCGTGCGGCGATGGCTTCGCCTGCGGCTCGAGCCTGGTATTTGCCTTGGTGAGTGAGGAGAGCGCGGTTGTTGACGTCGCCGACGGCGTAGAGCCAGTCCGTTCCATCGACGAGCATGCTGTCGTCAACCGTCAGCCAGTCTCCCGCGGTGATTCCGACCGTCTCGAGGCCGAGGTCGCGGGTGTGCGGGGAACGTCCGGTGGCCGCAAGTACTTCGCTGGCTGTGACCTTCGATCCGTCGTTGAGCGTGGCCGTGATGAGACCGGTGGGGTCGCGGGTCACCTTGGTAGGGGTGACGTCTGTTCGGACGTCGACGCCGAGTTGTCGCATCCCCATGGCGACAAGTTCGCCGGCGAACGGTTCCATGTCTCCGAGGAGAGTGTGGCGCGCTAAGAGCGTGACCTTCGAACCAAGTGACGCCCATGCAGTCGCCAGCTCAGATCCCGCGACTCCGCCGCCGATAACAAGCAGGCTCTCGGGGACCGCGTGCGCGCTCGTCGCTTCTCGAGTCCCCCACGGGTTGGAATCGGCGAGACCAGGGATGTCCGGCAGAGCGTGGAGCGAGCCCGTCGCGATGACGATCGCAGCTCGGGCGGTGTGGGTCTGCCCGTCGACCTCGATCGTCTTCTTTCCCGTAATGCGGGCATGTCCACGCAGTAGCGGGATATCCGCTGATCGGAGCCAGGCGACCTGGCCGTTGTCCTTCCAGTGCGACGTAAATCCGTCACGGCGAGCGAGCACCCGTTGCGCGTCGACGTGACCGGTCACGGCTTGCTTCGCTCCATCGAGGCGCTTCGCGGCGGCGAGTGCGTGCCCGCTGCGCAGCAGCGCCTTGGATGGCATGCAGGCCCAGTAGGAGCATTCGCCGCCCACGAGTTCCGATTCGACGATCGCGACTGAGAGGCCGCGCTTGTGCGCGTAGTCCGCCACGTTCTCGCCTGTGGCGCCAGCGCCGACGACGATGACGTCGTAATTAGTGATTGTCATCGCTCAACGTCCGTGAACAGGCCAGTGAAGGTGCCTCCGGCGGCGGCAAGCTGTCCGAAGAACTTTCCGCCGGCTTCGGATGCAACAGCTGCGGATGCGTCTTCGTACGTCGCGAAGTACAGGTCGAGCGTGCGGTGGGCCGGCGTGGGCGTTCCGTCTTCCTTCGGCCACACCTTCGCTGATTCGAGTCGCTGCAGGGCCGGAATGTTGCTGGCGCTTTCGAGGAGCGCGGGGATGTGCTGTTCGAAAGCGTTTACGTCGGCGGGGTTGTCGATGATGAGCGTGATCTTCGTGGTCATGATGGACTCCTTACTATTACGCGAGCTGTGGAAGCGCCGCTGTCGGTGTGAGTGGTTGGAGTTATTGGATGGGGCAGACGCCGACCCTCATCGGTTTGCCGATGTGGGTTCAGCTCGCTCCCGCCTGCTCCGTTTCAGAAGGAGCAATCGGTTCGAGATGAGGAAGTCGTCCGACACGTGAGGACTCTCACCGGAGACTCCGTCTGCCTGGCCTTCAGTTGGAGAGGCTGAGGGCTCGGCGCCGCAAGGGCGGTCATCACCCGTGGCGCCTCGAGCGTTGCGCCCATCTGGAGCCGTACTCGGTCCGACGCTGCGGTGCCGTGGCCGTCGCGGCTGGTTTCTCTGATCAGCACGCACCCCCTTCTACCGCCCCGCCTTCCGAGGCTGGGCTGGAGTAGCGATGACGCTAGCGAGAATGGCGCTGCTCGGCCTGTCCCCGGGAGGTGCATGCTCGAGTGGCCGTCTCGCGAGAACAGCGCTTGGCCCTCGGCGGCGAGGCGCGCGCTGACGAGACCCGTCGCCCGGACGCCGTCAACCAAGCCTGTCAACAGATGGTCCGTCTTCGACCGGGTTCTTGCGCCTTCGTGCGTGTAGGGCCCGGGCGCGCCACAGGCTGCGCTCGCTGCCCTTCGGAGGGACACGCTCGCGTCGATCAAAGCAGTTACCTTCGAGGCGTCGCTTGACCGAAAGGCAGTACATCGTGCAGGAATACAAGTCGGATCTCGCGGAAACGCAGACAATCACGGGGCCCAATGCGACCTTTGCGTACCGTCGTTTCGGGCCGCGCGGTCAGACTCCAATGGTCATGGTGATCCGCCTCCGCGGAACGATGGATCACTGGGATCCGGCGTTCCTGGAAATTCTCTCCGCAGAGCGCGATGTGATCGTGTTCGATAACCGGGGAATCAATGCCTCTAGCGGCACCGCGGGGTCGTCCATATCGGAGATCGCCGATGGCCTCGTGGAGTTCCTGGACGCTCTGAAATTGTCGCAGGTCGACCTGTTTGGTTGGTCCATGGGCGGCATGGTCGCGGCGACCACAACGCTAGATCATCCAGAGCGGGTACGCCGTCTTGTGTTCTCCGGAAGCACTCCCGGCACCATCGATGGGCAGCCGATGGCCAGCGCGAAGGTCTGGCAGATCGCGGGCCGCGAAGAGAACGACGACAACGACTTTCTGTACCTCTTCTTCCCGCAGACGCCAGAAGCGAAGGCGCTCGGAATCGCGTCTCTCCGTCGTCTGGATGTTCGTCTCGAGGCCTCGGGCGCAGCGGTCAGCCCGGAGGCAACTCGCTCGAGCATCGACGCCATCCGCTCATTCGGAGCTGGTGTGTTCGATCGCTTTTCCGAGATTTCCGGCCCGGTTCTGATTGGAGCTGGCGCCCACGATGTCATGGCACCGCCGCATTCGAGCTTGCAGTCTGCGTACGTGCTGCGGAGTGGAAAGGTTGTGGTGTACAGCGACGCTGGCCATGGTTTCCTCTTCCAGCACTACGAGGACTACGGGCGAGAGGTGCTGACCTTCCTGGCAGCGTGAGCCTCGGTTCGGGCGAGGCGCCTAACGCTCGGCCCGAACCGAGCCCCCGCTCAGATCGTGCAGTAGTTGAGCGGGTCGAGTGCTGCGGTGAAAACGATCTGCTTCGCCAGCACCGTCTGGCCCGTCGCGATGATTACCGGCGTGCCCTCGAGCCGTAGGGACGCGCTAGTGCCGTCAGAAGCACCTGCCTGATTCGCGAGTGGGCTTGTGAACGAAGGGACGGCCATGGCCGAACGACCGGCTGCAGTCGCGGAACGGACCGCAGCCTCGGCGCGCTCTCCCTCGCCAACAATCAACACGTCCCAAACTTCGTCGATCACGCAACTTCCAACCCTCAGCAGAGCAGTAGCATTCCACGGCGCACGGTGCCGCAGCCTGCGGCGGCCTGGTTGTTGCCGGTTGCTCTCTCGATCGCGGTTGCGACTCGGCGGTCAGTGCGCTGCGTCGTAGGCGTCCCGGATCTCCTGAGCGATTCGCCCACGACTGGAGACGGTGTATCCGTTCTTGCTCGCCCAGTCTCGGATAGCAGCGAGATCTTCCTTCGGCGTCCGACGTGCTGTTCCGGTCGAACGGCCAGCCGCCCTGCTGCTCGCCTTGCGCGCCGCGGCCACGTAGTCGGCGAGGGCGTTTCGGAGTCCTTCGATGTGCTCATCGGAGAGGTCGATGACGTAGGAGTTGCCATCGAAGGCGAACTCCACCGCGCGCCCCTGCCCGGATTCGATTGGCGTACCGTCGAGGTCGTCGATGAGTTGCACCAGTGTGCGCTGAGCCATAGCTTCTTCCATTCTGTAGCGATCGGAACGGAGAGAGCATATTGCTTCAGACCTACTGTTCGCCTCAATTGCGCCATGTTTCGAGCGGATTGAGACCATCGAGAGTTACCGCATCGGCCGGGAGGTCACTATCTGGCTGAATTGTATTGCTCGACCACAAATCACCCGTTATTTGGCGCCACACCCAAATCAGCGCAGGTTCTGGCGCTCAGCGCCTTGTCAGCTCTTTCCGTCAGTCGCGGCTACCGACGCCGGGAAGATTCGCCGTGCCCGACGAAGGTCGCACGGGCCGATCGCGCTACATCTCCGACTTCGCGGATCACCGGCGGGCGGTGACCCCGCCGGCAACCGGCACACAGCGCGCGTCCAGCTGGCAGCGCTTCAAGCGTTGGGTGCAGTCGCGGGGAGTGCGCGGCTCAGCGGAAGGGAGTGGCAGAAAGAGCGTCGAGGACAGGCTGTGGGTCCCCGCCGCCGATGAGCCAGAGCCGGGGTGAGCACGGGTGGCCGTCGCGACGAAGCCAGGGCTGCGCGTGGGTCATGAAGCCTCGCAGCGATGCAGGATGTTGGCCCGGCGGTGCGGCGCTGATGACAGCCATGAGATGCGGGATCGTTCCGCAGGGATTGAACTGCCAATCAGGGTAGAGGCGTTGCCCCTCGGCCTCCCACCAGGTGCCGTCGACGGGGTCGATCTGGCGAATACGCTGATGCGCATCGCAGCGCAGCATGAGTGATGCTTGCTCCTCCGAAAACGAAGCCGCTCGCAGGTCGTCCAGCGTGCGTTGGCGCGCCATCTCTAGATCCGTGGCTGCGTCTCCGATGGAGGTACCACGCCCCTCGTTGAGGTAGCCGAGCTGCACTTCCCGATCGCGTCGGCGCGCTTCTGCTTCATCGGGGCGGTTCCGCTGGAGGTCGGCCTCGCTGGTGAGAAGCGCGTCGAACGCCGCCCTGTTCGTCGGCCACGGGTGGCCAGCTTCGGCATTTAGTAGCTCGGCTCGGCCCGCGAGCCTCAACAGGTCGGCATAGAGGCGCTGTCCGTCCGCGGCTGGCTGTTCGTCATCCACACTGAGCTGTGTCAAGTGCGCCAGCAGCAGATCCTGGTCAATTTCCTGCTGCGGTGCCGCGGCCTCACGAAGGAAGTCCGCGACATGATCGATACCGACGCCATCGCGGAGCGCGTCAGCAATCGTTGCCTCGATCCTGCGATACGGGTAGTCGCCCAGCTCCCATGCGACGTCACGCAGCGGAGTGGGGGAATCCGTTCGGATCGTCACGAAATCTGAGGTGGAGTCCGCCTGTATACCGGCAGGGAGGTCGAGGGTCGCTTCGACGGGGACGGTGCCGAACCCATAGTGCTCAAGAGCAGGCGCGCCCCCGAGGACTGGGGGCTGCCGGCCATCGCGTTGCTGCTGCACCCAGCGATCGACCAGGCCCCATGCTGGGTCGGTCAAAAGCCACAGTGCCTGGGCCTCGAGGGTCGGCATCGTCGCGAGACGTACCGCCGCGTGCCCCCAGACGCCTCCGACAACCTGGAAGAGATCCCCCGCCGCAGTCATCTCCTTGAAGACCGCGCTCGCGGAGGCAGCACCGTGTAGCCGCTCGATGAGGGCAATAGTGACGAGTCCGCGCTGTTCGGCACATGCTCGCAGCACGCTGGCCCGCACATCTTCTGACATGGGGAGATGATATGCGTGAATCCGCGCGCCGGGAACCCTTCTACGCATAAGCGGATGAAGCGCGGTCAAGGCGTCAACGCGTACTTTGTTCGCGCACGCTAGCGAAGTTGCGTACTTTACTCGCGGATAGCGGCTTGACGCCGTTGCGTACTCACGTCGCACTCCCCCCAGATTGACGGTGGCCCTTTACTCCGGGCGTCTGCGGCATTATCTTCGCGTCATGGCTTCGGCGATCGAGGGTGGCATGGAACACAACGAGTCGACCGTGCTGACCGGTTTGAAGAGCGCCAGTATCTGGGGACGTCGAGCACGGGTTGCACGATTCGCGCCGCTCCGCGACGGCCTCAGTACGTCAGACCGAGAGGTCTGGCCAACCCCAGACGGGCTGCCGTCGTACGACCTCACTGATCCCGACGAATCGCGCGTCGCTATCCTCGGCGATTGGGAATCACAGGAATGGCTCGTATTCCCCTTCCTCCGACGATTGCAGCGTCTTGCGCCCGACGTGCGAACCATTCTGCATGTCGGAGACCTTCGCTGGAGCGCCCCCGTCGGTTCTACAAAGGGAGGAGGCCGAGGACCGCGGCCTTTCACCTGGAAGCTTGATGAAGAGCTGCAAGAACGCGGTATCCGTCGCCTTATTCTCGTGCCAGGAAACCACGAGTGGTGGGAGCGCCTGGTATGGGAGTTCGCGGACCATCCCGACCGCTTCTTCCGTGTTGGCCAACGGATCTGGATTGCCCCCCGTGGCTTCCGATTTAAGCTTGCCGGGCACACCTACCTCTGCATGGGAGGCGCGGTGTCGCTCGAGCGGGATGGCGGACCGTTTGAAGCGCCGACCGATGAAGAAATCAACTCAGCTATTGACGGCGGCCGCGTAGACGTGCTTCTCACCCACGAGGCGATTGACGCTGACATCGCAGAAGTTCAGCAGCTGATCCGTGCCAGCGGAACGTTCTCGCTGAGCCGCCGCGCCTCGTCGGCGGAGTCTCGTGGAAGGCTGACGCGCCTCTGGTCTGCAGTCCATCCGCAGCAGACATTTCATGGCCACATGCACGTCGCGGGCAGCAGTCGGCAAATCGGCGGTGGTGAGGTGCACAGCCTGAACGTGATTCGGGGGCGTCGGCACGCAGCGCTCCTGACCCTCACGGATCTCTCAGTACGTTGGCTTGAAGACCTCTAACGGCAAACGTGTTCGCGTTCGAGGCTGACTGCGACAACGTCATCGCGCGGTCAAGGTGACCTCCGCGTTCTACGACCAGTCCCTAAAAATAGAGGTCACCTTGCCAGAACGCGTTGCTTCGAACGATTCCTCGAGCCTCGCCTTCTCGACTTCGAGGACGTTATTAATCCGCCTGAGCAATGCAACTTCCGCAGCCAATCTTGCATTATCACCACGAAGACGGGTAACGGACGCATCCAATTCGGAGACCCGTTGTCGCAGCGCTACCTCGCTTTGCGGGACACGGCCCTGACTCCTCACTCGGGCATAGAACTCTTCACGCAGGTCCGTGTGGCGATGCGTGAGGAGATGCCGTTTAACACCTGCTTCCTGCGCTAGAGTCACGACGTTGAGTGCGCCGTTCGACCGGATCGGCTCTCCGTTCAGGAGCCTTGCCATCGCGTCGCGAATGACCTGCCGTTCGTCAGACACCGGCATTAAAGTCCTCCTGAGTACGGCGGTTACGAGCGTGGTCGTCCGCCTGAGCCTCCAACCACTCTGCGTTCGCGATGAGCCTTTGAGCACCAGGCTGCGGCATCGTCGACGCGTCATCCCGGAATCTGCCCGCTCTATCTCGGAGGCCCTGTGCTTGGGCATCAGTTCGAGCGATGTTCGAGCAGTTTGCTTTACAGCGTTCGAGTCGAGGCGTCATGGCGTCGTCCGGATCGTCAGCGGTGAGGCATAGCGCCGTCTCGCGTTTGAAGTTGCACCAGACGAAGGCGTCGTCGTTCTGAATCACAGCAAGGTCTTTATTGCGCAGGAGGCTGAGTGCTTGCTTCTGGCTGGTGATGATGCCGTTGAACTGAGCCGTCTGCTCACGCAAGCTGTCGACGAAACGAAGGGTGGCGGGCCCGGAGATCCCCTCGCCATTGTCGATAGCTTCGGCAGTTTCTGCGAGTCGCATGGCAATTACTCGAGCTGCCTCGAAGTCGATCATGTCCTGGATACCATCGCGAACTCTACTCGCGTATCCCTCTGAGATGGCGGTTCGTAAATGGCCATACTGCACCGCCAACGCTACGAGACCGCCTGGTTGATTAGCGATGTGCCACGCGAGCGTCCGCCGGAAACGCGAGGGCGATACTCGTCCCGCCGGGTCCTCCGGGATCGTGCCCGGCTTCCGCTCGTTGACCCACTGGCTGAAGCGGATAACACTATTTGCAGCGGTCGACAGGCCGACTGACCTCCCTGCGTTTTTCAGGTGCTGGCGAGACGGGAACAGGAGACCCGAATCGACCAGGCCCTCCAAGGCCTGGATGGCTTGGATGACCGGCGTGATCGCGACCCATGGCGCCGGGCGCACCTCTCCGTTGGAGTCATGATTGCCGTTTTCGTCGCGGGCGGTCTTGAAGGTCCTGGAGTGCAGGAGCATCCAGCCGCCGTTCTTACTCGATGGGCGCAGACTGCCCGCCTCCAGTGCTAGCACTTCACCGGGTCGCATTCCGGTGAGATAGGCGGTGACGATGAAGCAAGCCCCACGTAAGAGGCCTGTGAAGGCGGGTACGTCCGCGAGTGGGGCGGTATCAGGTATTAGGTCGTTTCCGGCAAGCCTGACCGTTGTGGGCGCGCCGTGCGACCGCGCATACGCTCTGACTTCTGGGCTTTCAGCCCATTTATAGACTGAGTTGAGTGGAACGTCGTTGATGTAAGCAATGTACGAGTTGTCGATGGCGAGCCGTGCGTTGTGAATTTTCGTTGGCAGCTCTGCGTCCGCGGCCCTGAGCTTGTTGAAGTAGGCGTGCAGCTTCCCAGTCCCGCTGCCGCCGCCGGTGCCGACACTGTTTCGAGCGTGGTCGTAGATCGCCCGTTCGAGCGCGACCGCTTGCAGGATCTCCTTGGATCCGGTCTGGATGAAGTGGATTGCGGAGTTTAGGAGACTGGAGATGGTGGCGGTCGCGAGCGGTTCCGTGTCGTTCTCCCCGCTGGTGCCGGTCGCCGGAGGCAGGTAGTCGTTGATACGCCCGGTCACCCACGGCGGTGCGCTTGCTAAAGCCAGCTGCGGGATCTGTAAACCCGCGACCCACAATCGAGTGATTGCGGTCAAGTGGTTGACAGCCGTTCCACGCGCAACGCGCCGCTCGTCGCGGAGGTACTCGGCATAGTCGGACATCACGGACGATGTGACTTCGGAGATGCTCGGTACGTCACGCGCTTCGAGCCAACGACCAAACATCCGATAGTCGATGGCGTTGTGGTATATGCGCAGGGCGCTCAAGGTCGAGACCATCGTGACTGCCCGTTGTGCAATCGTCTCATCCGGTACGGGAAGATTGAACAATGCCCACACGGCCAGCCGGAAGTGCTCTACATATCGCCGCGGAAAGGTTGACCAGTGAATGCGAACGTTCTGCATCGACGGATTGTTGCTGAAGAAGCGCACGGGCCATGTCGCATCCTCGAAGCGTGGCACCGGGTCCCGCTTGGAAGGAGCCCGCTCAGGAGGGTAGATCGGCTCGGATGGGCGTGGGAGGACGACTTTTGACGACGCCCACGTCGACGCCCATGCATCGCTCATGCGTCAAGGTTTCCCTTCAAAAGGTGGTCAACGGTCGCTCGGTCGGCATCCGTGAGCGTGTCCAATGCTGATTGCCATTGAGCGTGGTTGTAGTACTCGGTCCGGAGGCTGTGCAGACGTTCGAAGTGCGCCCGCCATTCGGACACCCACACGTCCGGTGGCAGGGAGGTCCTCCGGCTGTTGAGGCACTCGTAGAGGTACGCGAGCCGGCCAAGGTGCTTCGGCATCACCACGGCATTGTGACAGGCGAGACACAGCAGAAACGAGGCCGTGCACGGCACTCCCCACGGGGAGAAAGGACTCCGTTCCACGTCAACGCATGCCGACGTCGGTGTGTCCATGCCCCAGTCGCTGTCGTTTGTCTCCACCGTCACCTCTCCGGTTCGGGCGTGCTCGACAGCTCGCTCAAGACCGCGTGCGATCAGATCCTCCGAGTCGCTGATGGTTTGAGGGTCGCGAAGTAGGTAGATACTTTCGTGCGTCTCACGCGAGTTCTGATTCGGCTCTCGTCGGTGCCGATTGTTTACCGCTTTGCGAACACGCCTGAGATTCACTGTTTGCCCGCTAGCGAGACGGAAGTTCTCGCGTGCATGGCCGCCGACGCCGAGCTGGAACATCTCCGCGGCTGTGCCGCCGAGCGATCGTACTCGATGGCCGACCAGGAGTCGATCGGTTGAGAGCCCGTGGGCGGAGAGTGCGTCTCTAGCGGGCTGTGTGACCTCGATAATCTGGCCCAGGAGTCTCGCGGTGCTATCCGGCTTGCTGTCCGTTAGCGTCCGCGTTTCGTAGCGATGCGGCGGCCGCCGGCGTCGCTTCTCCAACTCGACCCGGTATACGGGCTGCGCGGAGCCGCCGTCGATGCGTTCGGGGACCTTCAGCTCCTGGATGCTGGTTTGATTCCACCCTTCCTTGCATGCCAGGAGCACTAGTGCCGCCATCACCTCAGCATCATCGAGGTAGAGCCGTTTCCACGTCCGATCGCGGTGGCCCCCGCCGAGCGCTCTCGATGCCCAGGGCACGGGCGCGCGGTCATGCCAATTGGTGCGGGGCACATCGCCGTCGACGGCGATGCGATCGAGGGCTCGTCCAAGGAGTTCTTCGTCCGTGTCCAGCGCAAACTGTCCCGCTCGGTACGCACGGAGATGTGCTTTATTGGCACGGATGCGATCACGAGCAATCCGCCAGATGCGACGGGCCGCCACGGTAAGGGCGCGCAGCTCGTCCTCGTCGTAGGACGCTTCCGTCGCCTGATCCTTTTTCGCCCGCTTCGAGACAACGCGGCGGGTGTCGTGGGTTAGGAGCTCTGATTCCAGCAGCAGCATTCGGGTGAGCCGCACCGCGCGGCGGGCCGCAGTTGTTCCCGCCTGTCCGAGTCGCCACTCCAGCCACGTTGCGGCGTCCAGCTCTGCGATGCTGCGGGGAACGCGCTCTCGTTTTGCGAGCCATCGCGCGAAGTAGCTGATGGCCCAGTACCCCTGCTTGCTTGACGGCAGGTTGCGCCACGCCCCTGTTGGGTTTGCTCTTCTTGCAAATACCGTCGCCCACTCGAGCCGGAACTCCGGCGTTAGCGGGAGTCGTGCAAAGTCGTACTCGGCGGACCTCGTGCCCTTTTCATTGACATGCGTCACCACGAGGCCACTTAGAACAGCCGGGCGCTGGTGTCTGCCCCCCGGTGGAAGGCTCGCGGGCCGCCCCTTAGACATGCACCACGTCCTGCACTCGACCACTCGCGAGCGCGAGCGCTTGTAGCAACTCGACGCTCTGCTGTAAGTCGCCTTCGAGCAGCGTGCGAACCTGCACGTCACGCACGGGAGCGAGGTAAACGTTTCGGGTGGTCTCCTCGGACTGATGCCCTAAGAGATCCTTGACCATCCGCCAAGGGTTGCCATAAAGCTTCTCGTAATCCCGCCTCTCGCTAGCGATAAGTCCGAAGCGAGAATTCGTAGCGTGCTCCGCGGCAACGAGCATCACAAGAGCGAATGAATGCCTGGCTGAATGAGGGGTGCAATAGGGCGCACCGTCGCCGAGCATTTTGCGGCAACGCTTCGTCGCGGCCGAGAAGACTTGTTCCCAGGAGTGACTTCTGAAGGGCAACCCGCCTTCTCCAAGCCAGAACCACAATGGCTCCAACCCGTCGTCGGTTGTCTTGAATAGTCGCATACGTTCGTCGACTCGTAGCTGATCGAGGGGCATGTGCCGCGTCCGACCGGACTGCTCCTCAGTCCAGTACAAAGTGGTCTCGCCGGCAGAAGGCTCGATCTTGGTCACAATCCACTTGTCGGGGATAGAGTTGTAGCGCCCTGATTTCCGAGCAGCGGTAACCGCGTCGGCTCGCGCGGTTACCTGGTAAGCGCGAAGATGTCCGACCGTCGGCGAAGACACAGGGAACGGCCGCCCGCTCCTGTATTTTGCCGCGGCCTGTGCAACGCGGCTCCACTGATACCGAGACCGACCATCGTTGACTGGGATCTCAAGCGTGAGCAGCGAAGCCGCTTCGGTCCGGCGTAGCCCAGACTCGAACAGAAGGTCCGCGAACGCAGCGTTGCGGTCGCCGTTGCGGGCGTGGAAAGTGTCATCGGGTGCTCCATCTCGAGTGAGTCCCAGAAGACCGACGTCGCGCCATAGCTTCCACATCCGAGGGGTCAGCCATTTCACGTTAGAGCTTCGGACATCGTGTGCGGCCCCATCGACCACCTCCACTATCGATCCGTCACGCCCGCGCGACACAGTGGTCCGAATGGGAGTGGCTTCGATCAGGTTCTCTTGCTGCGCCCACTCATAAAGTCGCTTCAGCGCGGCGCACTCACGTACCCACTTCGCTCCACTAATCAGTCGTGGATTATTCGGAGCCCGACGGCGCCAGTCCTCGTAGTCCTCGAAGTCCCGAGTAGTTGTTTCCAACCATCTCTTTCTCCGGAGCCAAAGGAAGTTGAAAAACGTACGATAGTCATCCGTGTAGGAGCGCTGCGAACTCTGAGCCAGGCGCCGGAACGATCCCGAGTTGAAGTATGCGGTCATGAACGGGTCTGCTCTGCCATCTGGACTCGTCATAAACGGGCTGCCGGGCTTCACTCGCGCTGTAGCTTCGCGGCGGCTCAGCTCATCTGCGTCCCAAAGCCCATCGCCAGGAGCGTCGGCCGACAGCACAGAATCCGCCCAATGCACTCGCCACAACATCACACTCGGAGCCCTCCTGGCTTCAACACTCGAGCCGCTCGCGGTAACACTAGCTCCCGCAACAGCTTGTCTCAATACGGAACCAGGTACACGCGGCGACCGACAAGTCATCCGGTACCGAGCCCCGGACGACGAGCACCGGGACGGTGACCGCTGCGACACCGACCACGACCACGACCCCCGCGGCGAGCAGCAGCCGGGAGCCGAGCTGCCCCCGGACCAGCACGGCGACCGCGATGCAGCCGCACACCAGCACGGCGGCGGCCACACCGAGCACCCCGGCAGGCCAGGGTGCCGAGGCGTAGGGCAGGGCCGCCGCCCCGTGTGCGATGCCCCCGACGGCGGCGGCCGGGACCCACGCGACGGCCGCGAGCCCCTGCGCACCCACCGGCCACACCGGAGCGAGACCACACGCGGCGAGCCCGACCACCGTGACGACCGGCGCGAACGGCTCCGCCAGCAGGTTCGCCGGCACCGCGTAGGTCGGGAGCGCCGCCGACAGCGGGATCGTCACCGGCCAGCACGCCACCTGCGCCGCGACGGGGATCGCGAGTGCCGCGGCGACCGGAGGCCACAGACGACGAGCCAGGAGCTCGGTGAGCGGCGGGCCGAGCACCACGATCCCGCTCGTGGCGAGCACGGACAGGGCGAACGCGAACGACCGGGCGAACCAGGGGTCGACGACGAGCATGCCGACCGCGGCGAGGGCGATGAGCGGGACACCCCGCACCGGTCGGCCGGCCAGGTGCACGACGAGCACCACGATCGCCATCACCGTCGCCCGGACGATCGAGGGGTCGGGCCGCACGAGCACGACGAACACCAGGAGCACGCCGACGGCCGCCGCCGCTCGGGGGCCTCTCGGGAGCCCGCAGGCACGGCCGAGGACCACGACGAGGCCGACCACCACCGCGCAGTTCGCCCCGGACACCGCCGTCAGGTGCGTCAGCGCCGAGGTCTCCATCGCTGCCTCGGTCGTCGGGTCGAGGCCGGAGCGGTCCCCGATCGCGAGTCCGCGCAGCAGTGCCGCTCCGGGCTGCGGCAGGTCGGCAGTGGCCCGGACGAAGGCCTGTCGCGCGGTGTCGGTGGCGCCGAGCAGTCCGTCGGGCGGCACCGACGACGGCGTCCCGCGCAGGAACGCCACGAACGCGGTCGCCGATCCGGGTTCGTCCGGCTGCACGGCGGCGGTCACGGTGACCCGGGCACCGGCTGCCAGCACGGCACCCGGTGCACCGCCGTGCTGGTCGGGGACGAGCCGGACCGGCACGCGGAGCCCGTCGAGGTCGTCCGCACGCACGAGCGTCGCGGTGACGGAGCGGTCACCCGGCACGAGGTCGCGGGTCAGCACCGCCTCGACGTTGACGCGCCCCGCCCCCGGACCGGCGACGAGCGCACGCAGCGGTTCCGGGGCCCGCCTGGACTCCCCCACGGTGACCGACACTGCGAGCAGCGTCGTCAGGGCCCCCGCGACGAGCAGGAGCCCGGCGACGACCGGCACGACCCCGGTGCCCCGTCGCCACCGGAGCACGATCCCGCTGACGCCGGTGAGGAGCGCCGCGGTCCCACCGACCACGGCTGCCACGTCGGGCACGCCGACGAGCAGGGCGGTCGCGATCCAGGCGACCACCACCGGCACCGCGACCCGCAGGTCGATCGCACTCGGCGCGAGCTGCACCGTCGCCCCTCAGACCCGCACACGATCGCGGAGCTCGGCGAACCGCACGTCGCCGATGCCGCTGACGTCGAGCAGGTCCTCGACCGCGGTGAACCGGCCGTGCTCGTCACGCCAGGCGATGATCCGCCCGGCCAGCCCCGGTCCGATGCCGGGCAGGGTCTCGAGCACGGCCTGGTCGGCGGTGTTCAGGTCGACGACGGCGGACTCCTCGCCCCCGGTGCCCGCCGAGCCACCACCGCTCCCGGCTCCGGCGGTGGCAGTCGGCCCGGCGGCAGCACCGTCTGCCATCGGCCCGAGCGCCTCGGGCACCTCCTGTTGCCCGACCCGCGGCACGTACAACCGCTCGCCGTCCGTCAGCACCCGGGCCAGGTTCAGCCGGTCGAGGTCGGCGTCGTCGGTGGCCCCACCGGCACGTTCGAGCGCGTCACCGACCCGGCTCGATGCCGGCAGCTCGACGACACCGCCCCGCCGCACCGCCCCGAGCACGTGCACCACGACGCGCCCGGCACCAGGAGCGGACGGAGCAGCACCGGCAGACGCACCAGCCGACGGCGACGGGCCGCCCGACGCCGCACCGGCCGTCGGCGCCCCACGCACGACGACCCCGCCCGTTCCTTCAGCGCCCTCGCCACCACCCGACACCAGCGCCCCGACGAGCACCACGAGGACGGCGACCACCACCACGACAGCCGCCAGCACCACGGCGGCCCGCGGTGACAGCGCGAGACGGGACCACCAGGGTCCGGGAGACGACGGGGACGACATGCCCCGAACGCTACGGAGCCCGGCCGATCGGCCGGGCTCCGTAGGTCACACCCGTGGACGGGTGCCGCGAACGCCCCTGCTGTGAGGGACGACGCCAGCGACGGTCGCTACCCCCTGATGGCGATGTTCACGAGCTTCGGCGCCCGGACGATCACCTTCACGATCTCGCGGTCACCGATGTACCGCTGCACGTTCGCCGACGACCGTGCGAGCTGCTCGAGCTCGTCCGCCTCGATCGACTTCGACACCTCGAACGAGTCACGCACCTTGCCGTTGACCTGCACGACGGCGGTCAGGGTCTCCTGCACGAGCAGCGTCGGGTCGGCCTTCCGCCAGCCGTACGTGGCGACGGTGGCCTCGTAGCCCAGCCGCTCCCACATCTCCTCGCCGGTGTACGGCGCGAAGACGCTCAGCCCGAGCGCGATGGTCTCGACGGCCTCGCGCACGGCGGGGTCACCGGCACCGGGGCCGCTGTCGATCGCCTTGCGGGTGACGTTGACCAGGTCCATCAGTCGCGCGACCACGACGTTGAACTTGAACGACTCCATCATCCCGGGGGCGTCGGCGAGGAACCGGTGCGTGACCTGGCGGAGAGCCCGGTCGCCGTCAGCCCACACGACGTCGCGTGCGGACGTGACGTCGAGCGCCAGGCGGTACGCCCGCGCCAGGAACCGAGCAGAGGCGGACGGGGAGACGTCCTCCCAGTTGATGTCGTCCTCCGGCGGGCCGGCGAAGCCCATCACCAGTCGGATGGCGTCGACGCCGTTCGCGTCGAGCTCGTCGCCGAGCGAGACGCCGCCCTTCGACTTCGACATCTTCGAGCCACCGGACAGCACCATGCCCTGGTTGAGCAGCGCCGAGAACGGCTCGGTGAAGTCGAGGTACCCGAGGTCGAACAGGACCTTCGTGACGAAGCGGGCGTAGAGCAGGTGCAGGATCGCGTGCTCGATGCCGCCGATGTACTGGTCGACCGGAGCCCAGCGGCGTGCGGCTGCCGGATCGAACGCCTGGGTGTCGTCGTTCGCCGACAGGAACCGCAGGAAGTACCACGACGAGTCGACGAAGGTGTCCATCGTGTCGGTGTCGCGGAGCGCCGGGGTGCCGTCGACGGGGTTCGGGACGTTCACCCAGTCGGTCGCGCCACCGAGCGGGGACGTGCCCTTCGGCTTGAGGTCGAGCCCCTCGGTGTCGGGCAGCACGATCGGCAGCTGGTCCTCGGGCACCGGGTGCTCGGTGCCGTCGGCGCCGTGGATGATCGGGATCGGGGTGCCCCAGAAGCGCTGGCGCGAGATGAGCCAGTCGCGCAGGCGGTAGGTCTTGGCGGCACGGCCGGTGCCGCGCTCTTCGAGCAGCGCGATGGCAGCGGTGATGGCGTGCTGCTTCGACATGCCGTCGAGCGGCCCGGAGTTGATCATCCGGCCCTGACCGGTCAATGCTTCGCCGGTGGCGACCGGGTCGAGGGTCGGCACGTCGAAGTCGTCGAGCGTCGCGCCCTCGGGGATGACCGGGATCGCGCCGGTGACGGCGGCGTTCGTGTCGACGACCACCTTGACGGGCAGGTCGAACGCCCGCGCGAAGTCGAGGTCGCGCTGGTCGTGCGCGGGCACGGCCATCACGGCGCCGTGGCCGTAGTCGGCGAGCACGTAGTCGGCGGCCCAGATGGGCAGGCGCTCCCCCGTGAGCGGGTGGATCGCGGACCGGCCGAGCGGCACACCGGTCTTCGGGCGGTCGGCGTTCTGCCGGTCGATCTCGGACGTCTTCTGCGTCGCCGTCAGGTAGGCGTCGAAGTCGTCACGGACCGAGGCCGGCACCGACGGGTCGGCGACGAGCTCAGCCGCCAGGTCGGAGTCCGGCGCGACGACCAGGAACGTCGCCCCGTGGATCGTGTCCGGGCGGGTGGTGAAGACCGTGATGGGCTCGTCGCGGCCCTCGATCACGAAGTCGACGTCGGCACCGACCGAGCGGCCGATCCAGTTGCGCTGCTGCGCGATGACCTTCGCCGGCCACCGCCCCTCGAGCTGGTTCAGGTCGTCGAGCAGCCGGTCGGCGTACTCGGTGATCTTGAAGTACCACTGCGTGAGCTTCTTCTTCACGACGACGGCGCCGGAGCGGTCGGAGGTGCCGTCCGGCAGGACCTGCTCGTTCGCGAGCACGGTCTGGTCCACCGGGTCCCAGTTGACCCAGCTGTCCTTGCGGTACGCCAGGCCCTTCTCGTACATCTTCAGGAACAGCCACTGGTTCCACTTGTAGTACTCGGGGTCCGAGGTGTGGATCTCGGTGGTCCAGTCGAACGACGGCGCGTAGCGCTTGAAGGACGCCTTCTGCTGCTCGATGTTCGCGTAGGTCCAGTCCTTCGGGTCCACCCCGCGCTTGATCGCCGCGTTCTCGGCGGGCAGCCCGAAGGAGTCCCAACCGATCGGGTGCAGCACGTTGAAGCCCTGCTGACGCCAGTAGCGCGCGACGAAGTCCCCGAGCGCCCAGTTCTCGGCGTGCCCCATGTGCAGGTCGCCGGACGGGTACGGGAACATCTCGAGGATGTACTTGCGCGGACGGGTGTCGTCGAGGTCGGTGGTGAAGAGCCCGAGCTCTTCCCAGCGGGGCTGCCACTTCTCCTGGATACGACGGAAGTCGTAGGCGTTCGGGTCCTCGGCGTGCTGCTCGGTGGTCACGGTCGTCAACGATACAAGCCGGGAGGCCCGTCCCGCGTCCGCCTGTCGGCTCACCCGGCGAGCAGGCGTCCGTCCCGCATCCGCAGGGTGCGGTCGACCAGGTCCGGCGCCACCGGGACGTGCGAGACGATGACGACCGTCCGGCCCGCTGTGCGGGCCGTGGTGACGAGGTCACGCAGCACGGTGTCACCGAGGTCCGGGTCGATGTCTGCGGTCGGTTCGTCGAGCACCAGCACCGGGAACGCGTGCAGCAGTGCGCGGGCGAGCGCGAGCCGGTGCGCCTGGCCGCCGGAGACGAGCACGCCGCGTTCCCCGACCGAGGCGTCCAGCCCGCCCCGTCGGACGACCCAGTCCCCCAGGCCGACCCGGTCGAGCACGGCGAGCAGTTCCTCGTCGGTCGCGGTCTCGCGGGCGAAGAGCAGGTTCTGCCGCACCGACTGGTCGAACACGAACGGGTCCTGTTCGATCAGGCCGACCCGGGCCCGCACCGCGTCGGGGTGCATCGCCTTCGCCTCGACGCCGTCGAGCGTGTAGGAGCCCTCGTGCTCCACGAACCGGACGAGCGCGTCGACCAGGGTCGACTTGCCGGCACCGCTCGGCCCCTGGAGCACGACGACCTCGCCGGGGGCGAGCGCGAACGAGACCCCGTCGACCGCCGGCTCGGCCGCTCCCGGCCAGCGGACGGTCAGGTCCTGCACGGCGAGCGTGACCGGCCCCTCGACCACGAGCGACGCCGGGTCGGCGTCCTCGTCGGGCTCGGGGACGATGCCGACGGGCACCTCGGCGGGCACGACCTGCTCGACCCGTTCGGCCGCAGCACGCACCCGGCGGAGCGTCAGGACGGCGAGCGGGACGGTCCCGACGACCTCGAAGAGCGCCAGCGGCACGAAGACCGCCAGGGCCCAGAGCGGACCGTCGAGCGCACCGGACACCACGGCGGGGGCACCGACGGCGAGGATCCCGATCACCGCACCGCCACCGACCAGGCCGACCAGGGCACCGACGAGCGACTCGACCGTGCCACGGCGCCGGACGGCCCGGGTGACACCCGCGTCGAGCCGGGCGATGTGCGCGAGCCGCTCGTCGAGGGTGCCGTACGCGGCGAAGACGTCGAGCGTCCTGACGGTGTCGAGCACCAGGTCCGCGACGCGACCCCGGTCGGCGGCGGTCTCGCGGTCCGAGCGCTCGGCGATGGCCCGGGTGACGATCGTGCCGACCAGGGCCGCGACCGCCAGCGCGAGGACGAGTACGAGCGCCGCCGGCACCGACACGAGCGCCACGGCGACGACCGACAGCACCGCGACGACCCCGGCGGAGACGAGCGGCCCGACGACGCGGATCGGCAGGTCCTGCAACCGGTCGGTGTCGGTCACCAGGCGCGTCATGAGGTCGCCGCGTCCGGTCCGCCCGAGTCCGGCGGGAGCGATCGACGCCAGCCGCCGGTACATCTCCGTCCGCACCACGGCCAGTTGCCGGAAGGACGCGTCGTGCCCGGCGAGCCGGTCGACGTACCGGAGCACGGCACGCCCCAGCGCGAAGGCACGCACGCCGACCATCACGAGCGTCAGGTACAGGATCGGCGGGTGCTCGGCGGCACGGGTGATCAGGTAGCCGCTCGCGGCGAGGAGCGCGACGGCGCAGACCGCGCTGAGCGACCCGGCGGCGACCGCCTTCGCCCAACCCGACCCGTGCGGCATCGCGAGCCGCAGGACGGAGCCGCCACGGGCCTCCCGGCTCATGCGCGCACCCCGTTGCGGACCGTCACGGACCCACCGGCGCGGACGTCCACGCGGACGTCCGCCGCGGCGACGACCGCGGGTCGGTGGCTGGCGACCACGACCACGGCGCCGTCGGCTGCCAGGGCACGGGCGGCCGCGATGACGCGTTCCTCGGCCTCGGCGTCCAGCGCGGACGTCGGCTCGTCGAGCAGCACGAGGGGCGTGGCGGCGCGGCGTGCGCGGTACAGCGCGCGGGCGACGGCGACACGCTGTGCCTGGCCGCCGGACAGTCCGCTGCCACCGGCGCCGACCGGGAGGCCCGGGTCGAGTCCCAGCCCCGCGTCGCCCAGGGCGGTGCGCACGTCGGCGTCCTCGGGGGTCGCGCTGAGCGCGACGTTCTCGGCGATCGTCCCGCGGACGAGACGCGGGCGCTGGTCGGCCCACGTGGTGCGCTCGGCGACGGACGCGCCGGCCGGGCCGGGCACGGTGACGGTGCCGTCGTGCGGCAGGACGCCGCGGAGTGCGGCGATGATGCTCGACTTGCCGGAACCGCTCGGGCCGGCCAGCACGACGACGGTGCCGGGCTCGGCGTGCAGGTCGAACGGTCCGATCACGACGTCGGGTCGGCGGACGGTGAGCCCGCGGACGTCCAGGGCGGATGCAGGTGCTGCGGGGTCCGTGTCGGTCCCGCAGCCGCCGCTGCTGCCCGTCGCGGACGGTGATGCGGTCTCGTCGTCGGCCAGCACGTCGAGCACCGCGGCCGAGGCCTCGACGCCGTCCTGGGCAGCGTGGAAGTCGGCGCCGACCTGGCGGATGGGAGCGAAGGCCTCCGGTGCCAGCACGAGCACGAACATCGCGGCCCCGAGGCCGAGCGAGCCGTCCACCAGGCGGATGCCGATCGAGACGGCGACCAGTGCGACGGACAGGCTCGCGGCGAGCTCGAGCGCGAAGCCGCTCACGAACGACAGCCGGAGCACGCCGATCGTGCCCCGGCGGTACTCGTCGGTGACCGCCCCGATGCGACCGACCTGGCGGCGGGCACGGCCGAACACCTTGAGCGTGGCGAGCCCCTCGACGGCCTCGGTGAAGGCGCCACCCAGCTTCGCGAGGGCGTCCGACTGCTTTCGCTGCAGCGACTGCGTCGCCAGGCCGATCAGGATCATGAAGACCGGGATCACCGGCAGGGCGAACAGGATGATCAGCCCGCTCGTCAGGTCGCCCAGGCCGATCGCGACCAGGAGCATCGGCGTCGCGATCGCGGTGAGCGCGAGCTGCGGCAGGTACCGGCCGAAGTAGGCGTCGAGTGCGTCGAGCCCGGGGCCGAGCGTGGTGGCGAAGCCGGCGCTCGACCGGCCCGCGAGCCACGACGGACCTCGCTCGGCCGCGCGGGCGAGCACCGTCGTGCGCATCTCGCTCTTCACCTTCGCAGCAGCGCGCGCCGCCAGGTCGTCCGTCGCCCACGCGGCCACCGCACGCAGGACGAACGCCCCGCCGAGCAGCGCGAGCGCCTGCCCGAACGCCGCCGGCACCCTGCCGTCGCCGACGGCGTCGACCCCGAGGGTGACGGCCGCCGCGATCCCCCACGCGATCGCGATGGTCGCGAGCGTGCGGAGGACACCGGTGCCGGCGGCGGCGACGATGAAGCCGCGCGCCGTCCGGGACAACCGCAGGAGTCGGGGGTCGAGGGGCTTCATCGTCGTCTGCCTAGTGCGCGGCCGCGGTGACGTGGGCGCGGGAGACGCGCTTGCGGAACACCCAGTAGGTCCAGGCCTGGTACGCGAAGACCAGGGGCACGAAGATCAGCGCGACCCAGCTCATCACGGTCAGCGTGTACGACCCGGACGAGGCGTTGTACACGTTCAGGCTGTTCGCGACGTCGTTCGAGGCGGGCATGACGTCGGGGAAGATCGCCGTGAACATCGCGAGCACGATCGCGGCGATGGTGACCGCCATCAGCGTGAAGGCGCGCCCCTCCTTGCCCCAGGCGTTGCAGAGCACGGCGAGCACCAGGGCCAGGGCGGCGACCACGGAGAGCACCAGCGAGGCCGGGGTGGCCCGGACGAAGGCCATCGACACCAGGAACGCGGCGCCGACGACGATCGTGACGATGCCCGCACGGGTCGCCAGGCGCTTGGCGCGGACGCGGATGTCGCCCTCGGTCTTCAGTGCGACGAAGACGACCCCGTGGGTGAAGAACACCAGCAGCGTCGCGGCGCCGGTCAACAGCGCGAACGGGTTGAGCAGGTCGAAGATCGTGCCGGTGTAGTTGTGCCCGGCGTCCATCGGGATGCCACGGACGACGTTGCCGAACGCGACGCCCCACAGGAACGACGGCACCGCACTGCCGACGATGATCATCAGGTCGAAGCGGCGCTTCCACTCGAGGTGCTTGTTCTGGTGCCGGTACTCGAACGACACCCCTCGCAGGATGAGTGCAGCGAGGATGAGCAGCAGCGCCAGGTAGAACCCGGAGAACATCGTGGCGTACCACTCCGGGAACGCCGCGAACAGGCACGCCCCGGCGACGATGACCCAGGTCTCGTTGAGGTCCCAGACCGGGCCGATGGTGTTGATCAGGACCCGACGGTCGGTGTCGTCCTTGCCGAGGAACGGCAGGGACATGCCGACACCGAAGTCGAATCCGTCGAGGACGAAGTAGCCGACGAAGAAGACGCCGACGATCGCGAACCAGAGAACGGGGAGATCCATCAGGCAGCGTCCATTTCTAGTAGACCGTCACTTCGTGCTTGACCTCGCCGGTCTCCTCGTCGACCTCGTCCGGGTCGGCGGGCCCCTCTTGCGCGACCTTCTTGATGAGCTTGAACTCGACGACGGCCAGCGAGCCGTAGATCAGGGTGAAGACCAGCAGCGAGATGAGGACCTCGAGCCCGGTCACGTTCGGCGACACACCGTCCTTCGTCTGGAGCAGCCCGAACACGAGCCACGGCTGGCGGCCCATCTCGGTGAAGACCCAACCGACGATCATCGCGGCCATCGGCAGCGGCACCGTCCAGGTGGCGATGCGCCACACCCAGCGCTGCGTCGGGAACCGGCCCTTGCGGGTCAGCCACAGCCCGACCAGCGAGACCATGACCGCGCCGACGCCGAGGGCGATCATCCAGCGGAACGACCAGTAGGTGACCCAGATGATCGGCTTGTAGTCGCCGGGGCCGTACACCTGCGTGTACTGCGCCTGCAGGTCGTTGATGCCCTCGACCGTGCCGTTGAACGTGTGCGTCGACAGGAACGACAGCAGGTACGGCACCCGGATCGAGAACAGCTCGTGCACGCCGTCGGGCGTGCCGAGCGTGAAGATCGAGAACGAGGCGTCCTTGCCGGTCGCGGTGTTGTACAGCGCCTCGGCCGCCGCCATCTTCATCGGCTGCGTGTCGACCATCGTCAGGCCGAGCTGGTCGCCGGTCAGGACGGTCAGCGCGCCGGCCGCGAGCATGGTCCACATGCCGAACTTGAGCGCCGGCATCATCGTCTCGAGGTTCTGGTTGCGGGCCAGGTGGTAGGCCGCGACCGAGATGATGACCGCCGCGGCGACCATGAAGCAGGCGAAGAGCGTGTGCGGGAACGCGGCCAGGGCGACCTTGTTGCCGAGCACCGCCCAGATGTCGGTGAGCTCCGCACGGCCCTTGGCCTCGTTCATCGCGAAGCCGACCGGGTGCTGCATGAACGCGTTCGCGGCGATGATGAAGTACGCCGACATGATCGTGCCGGCGCTCACGCACCAGATGCTCGCCAGGTGCAGGCCCTTGGGCAGGCGGTCCCAGCCGAAGATCCAGATGCCGATGAAGGCCGCTTCGAAGAAGAACGCCAGGATCCCCTCGAGCGCGAGCGGTGCGCCGAAGACGTCACCGACGAAGCGCGAGTAGTTCGACCAGTTCATGCCGAACTGGAACTCCTGCACGATGCCCGTCACGACACCCATCGCGAAGTTGATCAGGAAGATCCGCCCGAAGAACCGCGTCAGCTGCAGGTAGTGCGCGCGGCCGGTCCGGTACCAGGCGGTCTGGAACACGGCCACCACGGCTGCCATGCCGATCGTCAGCGGGACGAAGAGGAAGTGGTAGATGGTCGTCAGACCGAACTGCCACCGCGACAGGAGGAGCGGATCGAGGAGGTCGTTCATGCGGCGATTCCGAGACGGGTGGCCGCGCGCTGTTCGTGCACGTCAGTTGCTTCCTGTGGAACGGATACATCAGGTGTCACAGCCCTTGGGACACCCCAACGCTATCGCGCTGGACTCCACTTCGACAACTTGTAGAACCAGTCTCTGCACAAACGTGCACGGCCCCTGCACGGCACAACCGTGCGGCACGGATGTTCGCGCTGCCTGCTCCACGAACGACGACAGGCGCCGGGTGGACACCCGACGCCTGTCGCTTTGTTCGGAGGGCTGTGGTTACAGCAGACCCTCGGCCTTGAGCCAGTCCTCGGCGATGGTGGACGCCTTCTCCTTGTCGGCCGTGCTCTTGGTGTTGAGCTCGATCAGGGCCTCGGTCGTGAGCTTCTCGTTGACCGAGTCGATCGCGTCCGCAGCCTTCTCGTTGACCTTCTTCGAGACGACCGGCACGACGTTCTGCGGCAGGATCAGGTTCTCCGGGTCCTTCAGCGTGACGAAGCCGTTCGCCTTGATGCTCGGGTCGGCGGTGTAGATGTCGGCCAGCTGGACGGTGTCGTCCTTGAGCGCCTTGACGGTCAGGGCACCGCCGCCGTCCTCGATCGCCTTGAAGTCGACGTCGACGCCGTAGACCGACTTGAGCCCCTTCGGGCCGTACGGCCGCGTCTGGTTCTCGGAGTTGGCGCCCACGGTGAGCTTCTCGTCGACGTTCTTCAGGTCGGCCAGGCTCGTGACGTCGTTGTCCTCGGAGAACTTCTTCGTGACGGTGTAGCTGTCCTGGTCGGTCGCGTCGGCCTCGTCGAGGACCCGGAGGCCCTTCGGCAGGGCCTTGTCGAGCCCGTCATCGATCTGGTCGGCGGTCTTCGCGTCCGAGTCCTTGTCGAAGTACTGCAGCAGGTTGCCGCTGTACTCGGGCATGACGTCGATGGCGCCCTTCTCGAGCTGCGGGATGTAGACCTCACGCTGCCCGATGTTGAAGTTGCGCTTCACGTCGAAGCCGTCCTTCTCGAGGACCTGGGCGTACAGCTCGGCGATGATCTCGTTCGAGTAGTACTGCTGCGAGCCGACGACGATGGTCTTCGAGTCGGACGAGTCGCTGGAACCGCTGTCGAGCGGGTCGCTCGACGCGCAGCCGGCGAGGGCGGCGACGACGCCGACCGCCATCGCGGCGGCGACACCGGCGCGGATCTTGAGTGCTGTGATCACGAGGGATTTCCTTCCGGGAGTGGATTGCGGGCTCGCTCACGCGACCCCTGACGCTGTCGGGCCGACGGGTCCGCGGTGCCCTTCGGCACCGCCGCCCGCTGCAGCACGGCGAACACGATCTCGAACGCGATCGCGAGGGCGATCACGAGGATGGAGGCGCCGAGCATCTCGGCGTAGTCCTGGGTCTTCAAGCCGAGGAAGAAGTAGCCGCCGAGGCCACCGGCCCCGACGTACGCGGCGAGCGTGGCCGTCGCGACGACCTGCAGCACCGCGGCGCGGATGCCACCGATCAGGAGCGGGAGCCCGAGCGGGATCTCGACCTTCCACAGGATCTGCCAGCCGGTCATGCCCTGGGCCTTCGCGGCGTCGACGACCCCCGGGTCGACGGACTCGATGCCGGAGTACGCACCGGCGAGCACCGACGGGATCGCCAGGATGACGAGGGCGAGCAAGGGAGCCTGCAGCCCGATGCCGAGCAGCAGCCCGAACAGCGAGAGCACGCCGAGCGTCGGGAGCGCCCGCACCCCGCCGGACACCGCGATCGAGAAGCCACGAGCACGGCGGGTGTGGCCGATCGCGTACCCGACCGGCACGGCGATGACCGCGGCGATGAGCACCGCGAGCAGGGTGATCCAGACGTGCTCCCAGAGGCGCGTGGGGATGCCGTTGTACCCGCCGTAGTTCGTGGGGTCGAACACCCACGCGAAGGCCTGACCGATGATCACGAGGAGACCTCCGCTGCTTGCAGGACTCGGCGAGCCTGTCGGCGTGACACCGAGTTCGTCCGGGTCCACGGCATGACCAGGCGCCCGAGCAGCACGAGGAGGCCGTCGAGGGCGAAGGCGAGCACGAGCACCATCACGATGCCGGAGAGGATCTCCTCGTAGATCCCGCGCCCCAGGCCGTCGGTGAACAGCAGGCCGAGACTCGGGATGCCGAGGACCGCGCCGACCGTGGTCAGCGAGATCGTGGAGACCGAGACCACCCGGAGCCCGGCCAGCAGGACCGGACCGGCGAGCGGGAGCTCCACCCGGAAGAACCGCTGCGCCGGCGAGTAGCCCATGGCGGTCGAGGCGGACTTGGTCTCGGAGTCGACCGAGGTCAGCCCGTCGACCGTGGAACGGACCATCAGGGCGAGGCCGTACAAGGTCAGACCGATGACGACGTTGATCGGGCTCTGCAGGCCGGTGCCGATGATGCTCGGCAGGGCGACGAACAGGGCGAGCGACGGGATGGCGTAGAGCAGACCGGCGAGGGTCACGATGCTGCTGCCCACACCCGAGGCGAAGCGCGAGCCACCGGGGCGCTGCAGCCGGACCACCAGCCACCCGATCGGGATCGACAGCAGGAACGCGACGATGATCGGCGGGATCGCGATCGCGAGGTGGGAGACCGTGTTGTCCCAGATCGTGTCGAGGTTCGCCAGCACCCACTTCACCGGGTGCCCCCACCCTGCGCCGGGGCACCCGGTGCGTCGTGGGACGCTCCGGCCTCTGCTGCTCGGGAGTCGGACTGCGGAACGGCCTCGGCGGCGTCGACGACCCCGACGGGGCCCGTCAGCACGCCGGCTGCGCGGCCTTCACCGTCGACGACGATCGGACCGGTCGGGGTCTGCTCGACGCGGAGCGCGCGGCGCCCGCGGCCGGCGCCGATGAACGTGGCGACGAAGTCGTCGGCGGGTGCGGCGAGGATCTCGGCCGGCGTCCCCTGCTGGGCGATCTCGCCGCCCTTCTTGAGGATGACGACCTGGTCGCCGAGCTTGAACGCCTCGTCGATGTCGTGCGTCACGAACACGACGGTCTTGCCGAGTTCGCGCTGCAGGCGGATGAGCTCGTCCTGCAGGTCGTTGCGCACCAGCGGGTCCACCGCACCGAACGGCTCGTCCATGAGCAGGATGTTCGGGTCGACGGCCAGGCCGCGGGCCACACCGACGCGCTGCTGCTGGCCGCCGGACAGCTGTGACGGGTACCGGTCGGCGAAGGCACGGTCGAGTCCGACGGTGTCCATGAGCTCGAGGGCGCGCTTGCGAGCGTCGGCCTTGGAGACGCCGGTCAGCAGCGGGACGGTCGCGATGTTGTCGACGACCTTGCGGTGCGGCAGCAGTCCGGAGTTCTGCATGACGTACCCGATGTGGCGACGGAGCTCGACGGGGTTGATCCCGGCGACGTCCGAGCCGTCGATCTCGACGGTTCCGGACGTGGGGTCGACCATGCGGTTGATCATGCGGAGCAGCGTGGTCTTGCCACAGCCGCTGGATCCGACGAAGACGGTGGTGGTCCGGGACGGGATGACCAGATCGAAGTGCTCGACCGCAGTCGTGCCGTCCGGGTAGGTCTTGCGCACCGAGCGGAACTCGATCATGGGGTGCCCTTCTGTTCGGAGGTAGCCCGACTCCGGATGAGAGTACCCGGGGGTGCCGACATCGGTTCGCTGTGACGATCCGTGACGGACCCGCGGCGGTGCACAGGTCGGTGGGGATGCCGACGGACACCACGGGATCGGCGGGGACGACGACGCCCGCGCCTCGGTGTTCGGAGGCGCGGGCGGGTCGGTTCGGTCTCCGGCGTGTCGCGCCGGTTCGACGGGACGGTCAGGAAGCGGCGATCACCGATTCCAGGTGCGCACGGTTCATCCGGCGGTACTCCTCGATCAGCTCCGTGTCGGGGTGCTCGCGGTCGCGGTGTGCCCGTGCCAGCACCGCGTGACCGGACTCGGCGAGGACGACCCAGGCGCGGGTGATGCGCTCGTCGTCCGGCAGGCCGAAGCGGTCGCGCATGATCTGGCCGACGGCCGCGCCGAGCGCACCCATGCGGTCCTCCGCGTCGCCCGTTCCGGTGTCCGCCGGGTCGCCGAAGCGGATGGCCCGGAAGCCGGGCTCGGTGCGGTACATCTCCGCGGTCATGTCGATGAGCGCGTCGTTGGCGTCCTGCCAGGTCTCGGCGCCACTGGCGTCGAGCGCCTCGACGAAGCGGGCGGCGAGCCGCTGGGTGCAGCGGATCGCGAGTGCCTCGACCACGGCGATGCGGTCCGGGAAGTACCGGTAGACGGTGCCGATCGACGCCCCCGCGCGCTCGGCGACCATGGCGGTCGTGAGCCGTTCGAACCCGATCTCGTCGATCACCGCGGCTGCGGCGTCGAGGAGGCCGGCGAGGCGCGCCGAACTGCGGGCTTGGACCGGCTCGTTCCTGAGCAGTGATGATCCCCCCGGCAGAGCGTTCGTTACCTCGGTGACGAGCACGTGTTCTCCTCTTGCGCTCCAGCGCGGTTGGTTGGTGTGACGGGGACAACTTTCGCAGAACGCACCTGGAACGTGGCTGCGACTCACCACTTGCGACGCACCAGTTCTGTCCAGCGCGCGGGTTTCGTCAGCCGCCCGTGGGAGGATGACGCCATGCCCGACCCGACGCCCCACGAGCCGTCGTTGGCCGAGCCGCTCCTGCACCGCGCGGCCCGCATCGAGGACGCCGTCCAGGAGTTCCGCGAGCACCGTGCACGCCGTCGCGGACTCGTCCCGACGGTGGTCCCGTACACCGGCTACGGCGCACCCGGTTGGGTGCGCATCCTCTGCCGTGTGCTGCTGACGCGCCGGGGTCTCGCCTCCGACGTCTCCTACGCCGGAGTCCGCGGCTGGAAGAGCTTCACGAGCGTCGCCGTCGACCACGCCGAGGTCACCGTCACCGCCGGCGGCGTCTCCCACGTGGTGCAGACCGACCGTGGCGGCGTCGTCGACACCATCGTCCCGATCGACCTCGAGCCCGGCTGGCGCACCGTACGGCTGTCGGCGGGCGGCGGGCGCGACGTCGAGGCCGACGTGTTCGTCGTGCACCCGGACACCCGCTTCGGGCTGCTGTCCGACATCGACGACACCGTGATGGTGACCTCGCTCCCCCGCCCCATGCTCGCCGCCTGGAACTCGTTCGTCCTGACCGAGCACGCCCGCCGCCCCGTGCCCGGCATGTCCGTGCTGTACGAACGGATCCTCGCGCAGCACCCCGGTTCCCCGACGGTCTACCTGTCGACCGGAGCGTGGAACGTCGCGCCGACGCTGCAGCGCTTCCTGTCGCGCAACATGTACCCGTCCGGCACGCTCCTGCTCACCGACTGGGGTCCCACCCACGACCGGTTCTTCCGCAGCGGGCAGCTGCACAAACAGGAGAACCTGCGCCGGCTCGCGAAGGACTTCCCGGACATCCGCTGGCTCCTGGTCGGCGACGACGGACAGCACGACGAGAGCCTCTACGGCGACTTCTCGCGGGAGCACCCGGACAACGTCGCGGGCGTCGCCATCCGGCAGCTGTCCACGAGCGAAGCGGTCCTGGCCGGCGGACGCTCGCGGGCGCAGGAACGCTCCCGTGACTCGTCGGCACCCTGGGTGTACGCACCGGACGGCGCCGGTCTGTGGAGCGAGCTCGCGCGGGTCGGCATCATCGAGTCCGACGCCTCCGACCCGGCCTGAGCGACCCTTCATCACGTTCTCGGCCCGGAGCCCCCGTCGCCGACCGCGGCGCTCGGGCACCGGGTGTTCGATCGGTCCATGAGCACCGAGCCGGCCGCACCGCCCGAAGCCGCACCACACCCAGCCGCACCACGCCCAGCAGCACCACGCCCAGCCGCACCGCACACACCGCCGAACCGCATCGAGGACCACGCCCTGATCGGCGACACCGGCACCGCTGCCCTGGTCGGCCGCGACGGGACCATCGACTGGGCGTGCCTGCCACGCTTCGACAGCTCGTCCACCTTCGCCTCACTGCTCGGCACGGAGGACCACGGCCACTGGACCCTGCGACCCGTCGACGACGAGGCCACGGCCGAGTGGCGGTACCACGGCGACACCCTGGTGCTCTCGACCGTGTGGACCACCCGTGACGGTGTGGTCGAGGTCACCGAGTTCATGCCCGTCGGCGCGCACCGCCCCTCGATCGTCCGCCGGGTGCGCGGGCTCCGTGGCACCGTCGAACTCCGGCAGACGCTCCGGATCCGGTTCGACTACGCACGGGCCCTGCCGTGGATCCGGCAGATCGGGGACGACGACGAACCGGCGCTGCTCGCGACGGCCGGTCCGGGCTCGGTGATCGTGCGGGGACCGCAGTTCCGCGCCGACGACCACCGGCACACCGCCGTCACGACGATCCACGACGGCGACGTGCTCGACACGGTGCTCACCTGGTACCCGTCGCACCGCGAGCCGCCGGAGCCACTCGACGTCGACGCGGCCCTCGCCCACACGGTGCAGTGGTGGACGGCGTGGACCGCCCCGGCGCAGACCACCGGTCGGTACGCAGACGCCGCACGACGGTCGCTGGTGTTCCTCCGCGCGATGACCCACGGCGACACCGGTGGCGTCGTCGCCGCCGCGACCACGGGCCTGCCGGAGGACCCGGGCGGCGAACGCAACTGGGACTACCGCTACGTGTGGCTGCGCGACGCCTCCCTCGCGCTCGCATCGCTCATCGCCCACGGCTACCGCGACGAGGCCACGCACTGGCGCGGCTGGCTGCTGCGCGCGATCGCGGGCGACCCCGCAGACGTGCAGATCATGTACGGCATCGCCGGCGAACGCGAGCTGCCCGAACGTGAGCTGCCCGAGCTGCCCGGGTACCTCGGCTCGACGCCCGTGCGCGTCGGCAACGGCGCCTCGACGCAGTACCAGGGCGACGTCTTCGGCGAGGTGCTCGCGGCACTGCACGACGCCCGCGAGCTCGGGGTCGAGGAGAACGCCGACTCCTGGGCGCTGCAGCGGGCACTGCTCGGCTACGTCGAGGAGCACTGGCAGGAGCCGGACAACGGCATCTGGGAGATGCGGGGGCCGCGGCGCAGCTTCACGCACTCGCGGGTGATGATCTGGGCCGCGTTCGACCGTGGGGTCGCCGCGGTCGAGGAGTTCGGCCTCGAGGGCCCCGTCGACCGTTGGCGCACCCTGCGCGACACCGTCCGCGCCGAGATCGAGGAGCACGGCTGGAACGCCGAGCGCGGTTCGTTCCGCCAGCACTACGACACCGACGAGGTCGACGCGAGCCTGCTCGTCCTGCCGCAGGTCGGGTTCTGCCGCGCCGACGACCCCCGGATGACGGGCACTGTTCGCGCCATCGAGGAGGACCTGCGCGTCGGCGACGACGGCCTCGTGCTCCGCTACCGCACGACGGCAGGCTTCGACGGGCTGTCCGGCGCCGAGCACCCGTTCCTGGCGTGCTCGTTCTGGCTGGTGGAGCAGTACGCCGCCTCGGGCCGGGTCGAGGACGCCGAGCGCCTGATGGACGTGCTCGTCGGGTACGCCAACGACGTCGGCATGCTCTCGGAGGAGATCGACGTCGCCACCGGGCACCACATCGGCAACACCCCGCAGGTGCTGTCGCACCTGACGCTCGTGTCGGCAGCGGACGCCATCGAGCGCGCCCGTGGCGCGACCGTCGGGCACCGCACGCGGTTGCCCGTCCACGACGGCGGCACCCGGTCGTGGACGGGCGAGGGTGAGCGCGCCGGCTCCCCCGCCTGATGCGTCCCGCGATGCCCTGATGGCGACTCCACGACGGACGGGAGGCCCGGTGCCAGCTGGCACCGGGCCTCCCGTCCGTCAGGGCGTCCGTTCAGGACGTCGGCAGCGCGTCCGTCAGGACGACGACTCCCAGTCCGCCGGGCCGCGCGAACCGGCGCGGTACTCCTCGAGCGGGACCTCGTCGGCCTTCCACGCGGCGACGACCGGCTCCACGATCTCCCAGCAGCGCTCGGCCACGTCGCCGCGGATGGAGAGCAGCGGGTCGTCGTGGAAGATCCCGTTCAGGACCTCGCCGTACGGGGTGAGCTCGCCGTCGCTGAACGACGACGACAGGGTGACCTGGCCCATCTCGAACGGGTTGCCACCGCCGTTGGCCGACACCGACAGCTCGATCTCGTCCGGGTTCAGGACGATGCGGAGCGTGTCCGCCTTCGGGCGACCGCTCAGACCGGAGGGCAGACGCGTGACCGGCTTGAAGGTGATCAGCACCTCCTTCCGGCTGTTGCCGAGTGCCTTACCGGACCGCAGCGTGAACGGAACGCCCTTCCAGCGAGCCGTGTCGACCTCGACCGAGATCTCGGCGAGCGTCTCGGTGCTCCGCGACTTGTCGACGCCGTCCTCGTCCTGGTACGACGGCAGTTCCTTGCCGTCGATCGTGCCGGCCGTGTAGACGGCGCGACGCGACGCGATCTTCGGGTCGCCGCCCTTGAGCTGGGTCGAACGGAGCACCCGGGCCAGGGACGAGCGGAATTCGACCGCGTCGATGTCCGCCGGGGCGTCCATCGTCACGATGCCGAGGATCTGCAGCAGGTGCGACTGGATCATGTCGACCATCGCGCCGGCCTCGTCGTAGTACTGGGCGCGGTTCTCGAGACCGAGGGTCTCGTCGTAGAAGATGTCGACCTTCTCGATGTTCTCGGCGTTCCAGATGGGCTCGAACAGGCGGTTCGCGAAGCGCAGACCGATGATGTTCAGCACCGTGGTGCGGCCGAGGAAGTGGTCGGTGCGGTGCACGCGGTCCTCGGGGACGAGCTTGAGCACCGTCTCGTTGAGGGCCTGGGCGCTGGCGACGTCGGTGCCGAAGGGCTTCTCGAAGGCCAGGGTCGTGCCCTCGGGGAGCTCGACGTGCTCGAGCGCCTCGCAGATGTCGGAGGCGATCTGCGGAGGGAGCGCGAAGTACAGGATCGGCTCGGAGTCGGCCGCGGCCAGGAGCGCCTCGAGGTGCTTCGGGTCGGTGGGATCGCCCTGGATGAACTGCGTCGACTCGATGGTCGCGTCGACCTCCGGCCCCTTGACGTCCTGCGACGCGAAGGACTGCGTGACGATGTCCTTCCACTTCTCGGGGCTGCGCTCGCTGCGGCCCGTGCCGATCAGCTGCACGGGGACGGCACGGCCGCTCTGCAGGAACGTGCCGAGGCCCGGCAGGAGCAGGCGGGAGGCGAGGTCGCCCGTCGCGCCGAAGATGATGAGGGTGCGCTTGTCGGTCACCTGAGGTGACTCCTTTCGCTGTGGTGGGAGGTCCGCTCCAGTCAAGTCGCGGGCGGGCCCGTTTGTTCCGGATCGGGACCGGAGATCGTCTCCTGGACGCACTTCGGGCGGCACCGTTCTGGTGCCGCCCGAAGTGTCAGGTGCGCTGCAGCGCCGGGTCAGTGCCCGAAGTTGCCGCGGTAGTACTCGTAGACCCAGCCGACCAGGGTGATCGCCACGAGGACGAGTCCGATCGGGACGATCCACAGGCCGGCGGCCACACCGAGGAAGCAGACGGCGACCGCGGCGGCCAGCAGGATCGGCCACCACGACCAGGGGCTGAAGTGCCCGAGCTCGGCGTCGCCGTCCTCGATGTTGGCGTCGGGACGGTCCTCGGGCAGGACCCCGCCCTGGGACGACATGACCTTGCCGAGGTAGAAGGCGATGAACGCCGACATCAGGCCGGTCAGGCCGATCGCCACGGTGCCCACCCACTCGGGCTCGCCGTAGTAGATCATCGCCCACGTGGTGTAGGCGGCGTCCGCCAGGATGAAGAACCCGAAGAGGATCCAGAACAGGTTGGTGTTCGCGCGCATGGCGTTACTTCACCTCGCCCTTCGCGGCGTCGTAGGTCGGGGCATCGGGGGCGTCCTTCGCGGGACCCACACCGATCGGCACACCGGCCTCGGGGTGGTTCAGGTCGAAGGCCGGGGACTCCGAACGGATACGCGGGATCGACGTGAAGTTGTGGCGCGGCGGCGGGCAGGAGGTAGCCCACTCGAGCGAGCGGCCGTAGCCCCACGGGTCGTTCACGGCGACCTTCGGTGCGTTCCGGGCGGTCACGTAGACGTTGAAGATGAACGGCAGGAACGAGATCGCGAGGATCATCGAGCCGATCGTCGACAGCTGGTTCATCCAGGTGAAGCCGTCGTTCGGCAGGTAGGTCGCGTAGCGACGCGGCATGCCGATGACGCCCAGCCAGTGCTGGATGAGGAACGTGGTGTGGAACCCGATGAACAGGAGCCAGAAGTGGATCTTGCCGAGACGCTCGTTGAGCATCTTGCCGGTCCACTTCGGCCACCAGAAGTAGAAGCCGGAGAACATCGCGAACACGACGGTTCCGAAGACCACGTAGTGGAAGTGCGCGACGACGAAGTACGAGTCGGACACGTGGAAGTCGAGCGGCGGCGACGCCAGGATGACACCGGTCAGACCACCGAAGGTGAAGGTGATCAGGAAGCCGAGGGCCCAGAGCAGCGGCGTCTCGAACGTGACCGAACCGCGCCACATCGTGCCGACCCAGTTGAAGATCTTCACGCCGGTCGGGACCGCGATGAGCATCGTCATGAGCGAGAACCACGGGAGCAGGACTCCGCCGGTGACGTACATGTGGTGCGCCCACACCGTGACCGAGAGGGCCGCGATGGAGATGGTCGCGTAGACCAGGGTCTTGTACCCGAAGATCGGCTTGCGGCTGAACACCGGGAAGACCTCGGAGACGATGCCGAAGAACGGCAGCGCGATGATGTAGACCTCGGGGTGCCCGAAGAACCAGAACAGGTGCTGCCAGAGCAGGGCCCCGCCGTTGGCCGGGTTGAAGATCTGCGCGTCGAACACGCGGTCGAGCCCGAGGCCGAAGAGCGCCGTCGCGAGGACCGGGAAGGCCATCAGGACGAGGAGCGCCGTCACGAGGGTGTTCCACGTGAAGATCGACATGCGGAACATGGTCAGACCCGGGGCACGCATCGTGATGATCGTGGTGATGAAGTTCACCGCGCCGAGGATCGTCGAGAAGCCGGTCATGCCGAGCCCGAAGACCCAGAGTGTGCCGCCGAGCCCTGGTGTGAACGTCGTGTCACTCAGTGGCGCGTAGGCGAACCACCCGAACGAGGCAGCACCCTGCGGGGTGAGGAAGCCGCCGACCGCGATGAGCGAGCCGAACAGGTAGAGCCAGAAGGCGAAGCCGTTGAGTCGCGGGAAGGCGACGTCCGGCGCACCGATCTGGAGCGGCATGATCGCGTTCGCGAAGCCCGAGAACAGCGGCGTCGCGAACATCAGCAGCATGATCGTGCCGTGCATCGTGAACAGCTGGTTGTACTGCTCCTTCGTCGCGACCACGTGCAGGCCGGGTTCGAAGAGCTGGGCACGGATCACGAGGGCCATCACACCTGCGAGCAGGAAGAAGATGAACGACGCGATCAGGTACATGTACCCGATGGTCTTGTGGTCGGTGGAGGTGATCCACCGGACGACGATGTTGCCCTTCCGACCCACCTTCGACGCCTGGAAGTCCGGCGACGAGGTCTGGGTCGGTTGGCCGACGAGTGACGTTGTCATCTGACGAGCCCCTACTTGTTCTCGCTGGACGCCTCGACCGGCGCCTTGTTGTTCGGTTCGTTGGTGTTGGTGTTGTACTCGTCACCGAGCAGACCGACCTTGCCCTGGTCCTTCAGGGTGTCGAGGTAGTCCTGGTACTGCGCAGGCGTGACGACCTTCACCTGGAAGAGCATCAGCGAGTGGTACTCACCGCAGAGCTCCGCGCACTTGCCCTGGTACGTGCCGAGCTTCTCCGGGATGAAGTACTCCCAGTTGGTCTTGCCCGGGAGCATGTCCTTCTTGTAGAGGAAGTCGATGACCCAGAAGGAGTGGTCGACGTCGCGCGAGGAGAGCTCGATCGCGACCTTCTTGCCCTTCGGCAGGTAGAGGGTCGGCAGCTGCGACTCGTCGATCGCCCCGTTGGCGTTCTCTTCTTCCTGGGCCTGGATGCCCTGGTAGTAGACGCTCTCTTCGGGGTTGTCCTTGTTGATGTAGTTGAAGTCCCACGCCCAGCGCTTGCCGTACACGTGCACGGTGGCGTCGGGGTCGGCGAAGGGCTTCTCGATCGCGGCCTGGTCCTTCGCGGTGAAGGCGAAGAAGCCGAGCACGAGGATCAGCGGCACGATCGTGTAGAAGATCTCGAGCGGCATGTTGTACCGCATCTGCACGGGCAGGCCGGTCTGGCCCTTCCGGCGGCGGTAGACGATCGCGGCCCAGATGATCAGGCCCCAGACGATGAGACCGACGGCGAGGAGAACGACCCAGCTGGTGGTCCACAGGCCGACGATGCGGCTCGTGTGGTTGGTGACGTTCTTCGTCTCCTCCGTGCCGGGGAGCCATCCGTTCATCTGCTGCTGCGTGCAGCCAGCCAGTGCGATGACCAGACCGACGGCCACCGGGACGGCCGCCCAACGTATACGGCGATTCGAACGCACTGTTACCTCTCGCAAAAGACGTGAGCTTCGGAGGTCAGCCCGTCGAGTCCGACGGCGAGCCGCACGAAGGCGGCGCATGGCTGGCTCCCAGCTTGATTGGAACACTCCTAGCTTACTCGCAGCTCGGTACCGCTCGCGCACACACGACACGGTTCTGGCCTCGATCCGCACGTCTGCGGGCACGATTTGGCCCGGTCACACCGCGCCCCACCGGGCCACGTCCGGTCACACGAACGCGAGCGGGGAGCGACCGTTCCGGTCGCTCCCCGCTCGCGTGTCGGATCGCTGGCGATCAGTGGAAGCTGTCACCACAGGCGCAGCTGCCCTGCGCGTTCGGGTTGTCGATCGTGAAGCCCTGCTTCTGGATCGTGTCCTCGAAGTCGATCGTCGCGCCGTCCAGGTACGGGACGCTCATCTTGTCGACGACGACCTCGACCCCGTCGAACTCGGCGGTGACGTCACCGTCGAGCAGGCGCTCGTCGAAGTAGAGCTGGTAGATCAGGCCCGAGCAGCCACCGGGCTGGACGGCGAGGCGCAGGCGCAGGTCGTCGCGGCCCTCCTGCTCGAGCAGGCTCGCCACCTTGCCGGCAGCGGCGTCGCTCAGGAGGACGCCGTGCGACTGCGTTTCGGTCGCCGGTGCTTCGGTGATGGTGTCGCTCATCGCGCGTCTCCCTCCGGGCGGTGCTGGTCACCGCGCCTGGCGTCGATTGTAAGCACCCTCAGCTGCGCGTCGCGAGCCTGGCGAGCAGGATCGTCTCCGACGCGATGGCACGGTGCAGGACACCGAGGTGCTGCGACTCGTTCGGGCTGTGGGCGCGCGTGTCCGGGTCCTCGACGCCGGTGACCAGGATCTGCGCGTCCGGGAACTCCGCGGCGAGGTCGGAAACGAACGGGATCGACCCGCCGATGCCCTGCTCGACCGCCTCGGCGCCCCAGCCCTCCCGCATGGCCGTTCGGGCCTCCTGGACGGCCCAGCCGGCGGTGTCGACGAGGAACCCGTCGCCGCTGTCCGGCTCGGTGATCTCCATCCGTGCGCCGAACGGGACGTGCTCGCGCAGGTGCCGCTCGACGGCCGCGGACGCCTGCCTGGCGTCCTGACCGGGGGCGACGCGGACCGAGACCCGTGCCGAGACCGTGGGCAGCAGGGTGTTCGAGGCGTTCGCGACGCTCGGCACGTCCATGCCGGTCACCGTGATCGACGGCTGGAACCACATGCGCGACAGCACGGCGCCGGTGCCGATCGGGCGGACACCGGGCACGAGCGCGGCGTCGACGGCGAGTTCGTCCTCGGTGCGCTCCGGCACGTCGGCCTCGTACGAGGACAGCCCCTCGACGGCGACCGAACCGTCGGCGTCGTGCAGCGAGGCGAGCAGCCGCACCATGGGGATCATCGCGTCCGGGGCCGCTCCCCCGAACATGCCGCTGTGGCTGGCGTGCTCGAGCGTGGTCAGGGTGAGCTTGAAGGTGACGTTGCCGCGCAGGGAGACCGTGATCGACGGGACCTCGGTGGACCAGTTGTCGCTGTCCGCCACGACGATGACGTCGGCGGCGAGGTGCTCCTTCTGCTCGCGCAGGAACGTGCGGAACGAGCGGGAGCCGAACTCCTCCTCGCCCTCGACGAAGAGCACGATCCCGAGGTCGAGGTCGTCACCGAACTGGGCGTGCACCGCGCGGAGCGACGCGATGTGCGTCATCACGCCGGCCTTGTCGTCCGAGGCACCGCGGCCGTACAGGCGGTCGCCGCGTAGGGTCGGCTTGAACGGCGGCGTCTCCCACAGGGCCTCGTCGCCCTGCGGCTGCACGTCGTGGTGGGCGTAGAGCATCACCGTCGGCTTGCCGTTCCGCGCCGGGCGCACCGCGAGCACCGCGGGCTGGCCGAGCTCGGTCTCCGCGTCGGCCTCGGCGACGTCGGCCGTCGACCCGGACACCGCGGACCGCACGATCCGGACGTCGTCCGCTCCGAAGACCCCGGTCGACCGGGCGAGGTCCGCGACGGCCTCGGCACTCGCGCGCACGTTCGACGCGTCGAAGGCCGACCAGGACACCGACGGCAGGCGCACCAGCGCGGACAGGTCGGCGATCGTCGTGGGCAGTGCACCCTGCACGTGTTCGCGCAGGGCGTCGAGGAGCGCGGGGTCGGTCGCGGGGCTGTGCTGTTCGCTGTCGGTCATGCCCGGTAATCTAGAGGAGATCCCGCACGCACACCGCCGTTAGGAACGCACCGTGGCGAAGGCAGCCCCCAAGACCAACACGACCGTCAACCCGACCGAGGCCGAGCTCCTCGAGCAGGGCAAGGGCCGCCCCACGCCGTCCCGCCGCGAGCGAGAGGCAGCGAACCGCCGCCCCCTCGTCGGCAACACGCCGGTCGACAAGAAGGCCGCCCGTGCCCGCCTCAACTCGGAGCGCGAGCGCGCCCGGGTCGGCATGGCCAACGGCGAGGAGCGCTACCTGCCGGCGAAGGACCGTGGTGAGCAGCGACGCTTCGTCCGCGACTGGATCGACGCCCGCTGGAACGTCGGCGAGGTCATGATGCCCGTGCTCGTGCTGTTCCTCATCGTCGGGTTCGCGGCCGCGCAGACCGTCATCGCCTCCTACTCGCTCCTGCTGGTGTGGGCGTTCGTGGCGCTGTTCATCATCGACTGCGTGGTGCTGTGGCTGTCGCTCCGCCGCAAGCTCACCAACAAGTTCGGCGAGTTCCAGCGCGGCACGTTCCTCTACATCCTCACGCGGGCGTGGCAGCTGCGCTTCCTGCGGCTGCCGAAGCCCCAGGTCCGGCGTCGGCAGTACCCCACCCTCTAGCTCTACGCACACGACGAAGCGCCGCCCGGCCTGCCGGGCGGCGCTTCGTCGTTCCCATTCCCTTGTTCCCCGCTCCCACGCTCCGCATCGGCGATCGAGTGAGCAGAACACGACGGGTCGACTGGCGAGCCACGGCGTGTTCTGCTCACCCGATGGCGCAGGCGCGCCCCCAGGACGGACTGGAGGCCCGTGGCGGTGTCGCCACGGGCCTCCAGTCCGTCAGGTGGTCGCGTCTACCGCGCGGCGCGACGCAGCCGCCGACGGCGCAGCCGGTTGATGCGCGCGGCCCAGGTCGGTCCCTCGTAGAGGAACGCCGTGTAGCCCTGCACGAGCGTGGCTCCCGCGTCGATGCGGTCCTGCACGTCCTGCTCGGTGGTCACACCACCGACGGCGATGACGCAGAAGTCGGCGGGCACCGCGGCGCGGACGCGACGCAGGACCTCGAGCGAGCGGACGGCGACCGGCGCGCCGGAGAGGCCCCCGGCACCCATCGCCTCGACATCGGACGGATCCGCCGTCAGCCCGTCGCGGGAGATCGTCGTGTTGTTCGCGATCACCCCGGACAGCCCGAGCTCGACCGCGAGGCCCGCGATCGCGTCGATCTGCTCGTCGGTCAGGTCCGGCGCGATCTTGACGAGCACCGGCGTCCGGCCGGCGGCGTCGCGCACCGCGGACAGCAGCGGTCGGAGCTGGTCGAGTTCCTGCAGTCCGCGCAGACCGGGCGTGTTCGGCGAGCTGACGTTGACCGCCAGGTAGTCCGCGAACGTCGCGAGCCGACGGGTGGACTCGAGGTAGTCGTCGATGGCGTCCTCGACGGAGACGACCCGGCTCTTGCCGATGTTCACGCCGATGACCGGTCGGCCGGGGTTGCGGCGGGCGCGCTCGAGGCGTCGGGCGGCCGCTGCGGCGCCGTGGTTGTTGAAGCCCATGCGGTTGATCAGGGCGCGGTCGCCGATCAGCCGGAACAGGCGCGGGCGCTCGTTGCCGGGCTGCGGCTTGGCGGTGATGGTGCCGACCTCGACGTGGCCGAAGCCGAGCAGGCCGAGACCGGCGATGCCGCGGGCGTCCTTGTCGAACCCGGCCGCCAGGCCGAAGCGCGACGGGAAGTGGATGCCCATCGTGGTGATGCCGTCGGCCGCCGCGGGACGGCAGTACCGCTCGACGACGCCGCTCAGGAACGGCACGCGGGGCAGCCCCGCGATGACGGCGAACGCCAGGTGGTGGGCGCGCTCGGGGTCCATGTTCGCGAACACGGAACGGAACACGACGCGGTAGCCGCCGCGCACGATCCGTTCGGCGATGCCGCTCACGCGCGCGTGCCGGACGGTGTGGACGACCCGGCGGCCGTGTCGGATGCCCCGTGGTGGTCGCGGCGGAGCTGGCCGATGGCGTCCTCGAAGTCCTCGAGCGAGTCGAACGCCTGGTAGACGCTCGCGAACCGCAGGTAGGCGACCTCGTCGAGCTCCCGGAGGGGTGCGAGGATCGCGAGGCCGATGTCGTTCGCGTCGATCTGGCTGGATCCGGAGGACCGCACGGTCTCCTCGACGCGCTGCGCGAGCACGGCCAGGTCACCGTCGGTGACCGGACGCCCCTGGCACGCCTTGCGGACGCCGGAGACGATCTTGTCGCGGCTGAACGGCTCGGTGACACCGTTGCGCTTCACGACGTTGAGCGATGCGGTCTCGGTGGTCGAGAACCGTCGACCGCAGTTGGGGCACTGTCGACGGCGGCGGATGGAGGTTCCGTCGTCGCTCGTCCGTGAGTCGACGACGCGGGAGTCCGGGTGGCGGCAGAAGGGGCAGAACATGTCGTTCCCCAGGCTATCGGTTCGTGCGCTCCGTCACGGCGGCCCCGTGCGCGGGGAGCTGCTCCTCGGTGGACAGGGCGACGATGTGCGGCGCGACCTCGGCCAGGGCCTCGGGCGTGTACCGGACGATCTGCTGGGGTCGCAGGAACGTCGACGCGGACAGCCCGGACCCGAACCGGGCCTGGCCGCCGGTCGGCAGCACGTGGTTCGACCCGGCCAGGTAGTCCCCCAGGCTCACCGGCGTGCTCGGCCCGACGAACACCGCACCGGCGGCGTCGATGTCGGCCAGCACGGCGTCGTCGTCGACCGTCTGGATCTCGAGGTGCTCCGGCCCGTAGGCGTTGCTCACGGTCGCGGCGTCGGTCAGCGAGTCCACCAGGACGATCGCGGACTGCGGTCCGTCCAGGGCGGTCTGGAGGCGCGCAGCCGTCCCGAGCACCGCGGTGCGTTCCGGGATGGCCGCTTCCACCGCGTCGGCGAACTCCGCGGACGTCGTCACCAGCACGCTGCCGGCCTGCTCGTCGTGCTCGGCCTGGCTGATGAGGTCCGCGGCCACGAACCCGGCGTCGGCGGTGTCGTCCGCGATCACGAGGATCTCGGTCGCCCCGGCCTCGGAGTCGATGCCCACCACCCCGCGCACCAGGCGCTTGGCGGCGGCGACGTAGTTGTTGCCCGGACCGGTGACCAGGTCGACCGGCTCGAGGTCGATCTCGGCGACGCCGTACGCCAGCGCGCCGACGGCTCCGGCGCCGCCCATCGCGTAGACCTCGTCGATGCCGAGCAGCCCCGCCGCGGCGAGGATCGTCGGGTGCACCGCGCCGCCGTGGTCGCGCTGCGGCGGGGACACGAGGGCGATCGAGGGCACGCCCGCGACCTGGGCCGCGACGACGTTCATCACGACGCTGGACGGGTAGACGGCCTTGCCACCGGGCACGTAGAGCCCCACGCGGCGCATCGGCTGCCAGCGCTGGTGGACCTCGGCGCCGTCGGCCAGGGTGGTCACGGACGGGGCGGGGATCTGCGCAGCACTCGCGGCCCGGACGCGGCGGATGGCCTCGTCGAGGGCTGCCCGGACCTCAGGCGTGAGCCCGGCCACGGCTGCGGTGATCTCGGCGGCGGGCACCCGGACGTCCGCGGGAGCCCCGCCGTCGAAGCGCTCGGCCTGGTCGTGCAGGGCCGCGGCCCCACGGTGTCGGACGTCCTCGATCAACTCGCGCGCGGCGTCGACCGCGTGCGACACGTCACCCGCGGCGCGGGGCATGAGTCGGAGGAGTTCGGCACGGGCGGGGAGGCCGCCGCGGAGGTCGATTCGCTGCATCATGAGGGGTCCGATCCTACCGAGCCGAACGCCGACGCCCAGTAACGTGAGGGCTGATGAACTTCGAGAAGGCACGGCGCCTCGTGAGCGACCTCGTCCGGGTGAACGAGCGGTACGCCCGCGACGGCCACTACCGCAACGACGTCCGTGAGCGACTCGGCCGGACGGTGTCCCGGGTCGACGTCGGTGTGGCTCGGCGGGAACGCGATCGTGCGCCGCTGGCCGCGCGCCCGTTCGACGGCCTGGTGGAGACGAGCCTGTCGCTCGCCGGCATCCGCACCGTGGAACGCGATCCCGAGGTGGTGCTCGTGGTCGACGAACTCCGCGAGGGTGCCGCCTTCGCCGGGGTGCAGACCGCCCTGGCCGTCGCCCTCGCGCTCGGCGACCGGCTCGGCCGGCGGGTCCGCGTCGTCATGGTCCGGTGGACGACACCCGGCAACAGTGCCGCCGCAGCCGAGGCGCTCGTCGCCGACCGGTTCCCGGAGTCGCGCGTCGACGGACGTCCCGGCGTCCGCGTGGTCCGGCGCGAGGACGTCCTGGACACCGAGTTCGGCCGCGACGACGTCTGGGTCGCCACGCACTGGAAGACCGCGCACCCGATCGACGTCGCCGTCACCGCCGGGGTCGTCCCCCGACACCGCGTCGTGTACCTGGTGCAGGACTACGAACCCGGCTTCAGCCCGTGGTCGACCGAGTACGCGGTCGCTGCCTCGACCTACCGCGCCGGCTTCCGCATGCTCGTGAACTCCGAGCCGCTGCGCCGGTACCTGGCCGACGTCGAGGGCCTCGAGGTCCCCTCCGAGCACACCTTCGCACCGCACCTCGACCTCGAGCTGCTCGAACGCGTGGCCGCTGCCCGCAAGCACGAGGACGTGGTCCGGGTCCTCTTCTACGGCCGTCCGAGCAAGCACCGGAACCTGTTCCGCCTCGGCGTCGCCGCGCTGCGGGTCGCGGTGCAGGAGCTGGCCGACGACGGTATCCGGGTCGAGTTCCACTCGGCCGGTGAACAGCACGGCGACGTCGAGCTGGACGGGGGCCGAGGCGACGTGAAGCTCGTCTCGCACGGCACCATGCCCTGGGACGACTACTTCCGGTTCATCGCATCGACGAACGTGGTGCTGTCGCTCCAGCACAGCCCGCACCCGAGCCACCCGCCGTTCGACGGCGCGGTGTCCGGCGCACGCGTCGTGACGAACGAGTTCCGGGGCACCCGGGCGCACCTGCACCCGAACCTCGAGGCGGTCCCCGCCGACGCCCGTTCCCTCGGCCTGGCCGTCGCCGACGCCGTCCGGCAGGCAGCTGCGGACGGCCCGACCGGGCACGTGCCCCTGGCCGCGGGGGTGCTCGGTGGCCCGCTGGGGACCGCCGTCGACGCCCTCGCACGTGCACTCGAAGCAGAGGAGTCCACCCGATGACCCGCTCCACCCTCGTCGTCGTGCCTGTGTACGGCGACCTCGACTCCCTGCTGCGGTGCTTCGACGGGCTCCTCGAGCACCTCGACACCGAGCGGCACCGCGCCCTGTTCGTCAACGACTGCGGGCCCGATGCGGACACCATCGAGCGGGCGCTGCTCGACCGGATCGGCGACCGCCCCGGGTTCCGGTACGAGCGGAACGACCACAACCTCGGGTTCGTCGGCACGTGCAACCGTGCTGTGGACGAACTCGACCGCGGTGCCGACGAGCCCGACACCGAGGCCGTCCTGCTCCTCAACAGCGACGCCGTGCCGACGGCGGGGTTCCTCGACGCGATGCTCGCGGTCCTCGACGAGGACCGCACCGGCGTCGTCACCGCGCGCAGTGACAACGCGACGATCGCGAGCATCCCCTACCGCCTGACCAACCGGGGTGCGGCCCGCACCGAGGACCGCACCCGACGGGTCTGGGACGAGCTCGCACCGCTGCTCCCGGTGTCCCAGGTCCTGCCCGTCGCGATGGGCTTCTGCTTCCTCACCCGCCGCGAGCTGATCGCCGAGCACGGTCTGTTCGACGAGGCCTTCGCGCCGGGTTACGGCGAGGAGAACGACTACTGCCTCCGGATCGCCGCCCACGGCTGGCTCGCCAAGATCGCCAACCGCGCGCTGGTCCTTCACGCCGGCGGCAAGAGCTTCTCCGGCAACCGCAGCGCGCTGCGCGCCGCGCACCAGCGCGTGCTCGAGGGTCGCTACCCGTTCCTGCCGGACGCAGTGGCCGCGTACCAGCGGCACGGCATGACGGCGACCGAGCGGTTCGCCGACGTCCTCGTCCCCTCGGGGCAGCGCCCGCGGCTCGCCGTGGACCTGCGGCACGTCGAGGACGCCGACACGCTCGTCCGCCAGGTCGACGCGGCCTTCGGGGACGGCTTCGACCTGGAGGCCCGGCTCCCCGCCGGTACGTCGGCACCGGCCGCGTGGACCGTCACCACCGGAGACCCCAGCCCGGACGACCTCGTCACGGTCGCCGTGCTCGTGGACCCGGCGCCCGCGGACGTCGTCGCGGCCAACCGGCGGGCGCTCCACCTGGTGGTCGTGCGGGCCGCGCAGAACGCGGTGCCGTGGTCGTCGCGAGCGCACCGGACGGGCGCCGACACCCTCGCGGCCGTCGTGGACCACTTCGCCGTGGTCGTCGCACCGGGCGCGGTCACCGACGCCCGTGCACGCATCGAGGATGCGCTGACGGCCCCGCTCGCGGGCACGGCCGACGCGCTCGAACGTCGGTGGGCGGCGCTGCTCCCCCTCGACCTCACGGCCGCCGACGTCGCCGCGGCCAGCGCAGCGGACGAGGTCGTGCGCCTGCGCCGGGAGCTCACCGACCTGCGCGCGAGCAGGTCCTTCCGCACCGGCCAGGCGATCGCGAAGGTCGCCGCACGACTGCCGGGGCGCCGCTGATGGCCGAGGCGAAGGGCATCGGCCGCGTCGCACGGCGCCTCGCCCGACCCTTCCGGGGCCCGGACCGACCACTGACCGTGACCGACCGGCTCGACCGCTGGGCCCGGCGGATCGCCGAGTTCGAGGTACTGGACCGCGCGTACTTCGAGGCACAGACCGGACGGACGTTCGACACCGACGCCGACGCCGTCGCGTTCTACGTGCACAACGACGGGCAGCGTGGGCTCTCGCTGCACCCGCTCATCGAGCACGAGTGGATGCGCGAGCACCAGCCCGTCCCCGCGATGTCCTGGTACGACGCCCTGCACCAGGAGGGCCCCGAGCTCTTCCAGACCGGGCCGCTCTTCGACGCAGGCGTGTACGCCGCCTCGGTGCCGGGAGCCGACCGCCCGGCGACCACGCTCGATGCGCTCCGGCACTTCCTGCGGAACGCGACCGACGCGACCACGCTCCCCGTGCCTCCAGGCCGCCGTGGCGACGCTCCCACCTGGGGCGCCGCACGCGACGCAGCCGCCGCCGATGCGCGCGCCTTCGCCGGTGCGCAGCACCGCACCCGGCGACGCTACCGGTCCACGTGGGACGGGCCCGAGGTCGCCGAGGCCCTCGGCCGGTACCCGCGCGGTGTCGCGCGGCGCGACGCGGAGCAACCGCTCGTGTCGATCGTGATGCCGGTGTACCAGCGCGCCGACGTGGTCGGTGCGGCGATCGCTTCGGTGCGAGCGCAGCAGCACACGAACTGGGAACTCCTCGTGGTCGACGACGGGTCCGGCGACAACACCGTCGACGTCGTGCGCGGGCTCGCTGCCGGAGACGGGCGCATCCGGCTCCTCGAGCGGGAGAACGGCGGTGCCGGCGCCGCACGGAACACCGGACTCGCGGCCGTGCGTGGCGACTTCGTCGCGTTCCTCGACGCCGACAACACCTGGCGTCCGGAACACCTGACCGCGGCCCTCGCGGCTCTGCTCGAGACCGACGGGCCCGCCGTGCACACGGGTCTGCGGATGGTCGGCGCGAACAACGCGGACGACCGGACCGCGCCCGTCGAGACGTACCGCGGCGAGGACGGCACGCTCGACGACCTGCTCGCCGGCAACTTCATCGACCTCAACGCGCTCGTGGTCCGCCGTGACGTCGCCGCAGGGGTCGGCCCGTTCGACGAGACGCTCCGACGCTGGATCGACTGGGAGTGGCTGCTCCGCATCGGGCAGCGGTTCGGGGTGCCCGCGTACGTGCCCGTCATCGGCGTCGACTACGACAACGTGCGGGACCAGCGACGGGTCTCCTCCGCCCAGCCCGCGTCGTGGCAGGAGGTCGCGCTCGCCCGCCACCGCATCGACTGGGACGCCCTGGCGTCCGCAGCACCGACGCGCGACACCGGACTCGTCTCGATCGTCGTCCCGGTGTTCCGCGACTGGACGATGACCCGGCGCGCAGTCGATGCCGTCCTCGGCGCGGCCGACCACGACGGCGACCGCGTCGAGGTCGTCCTGGTCGACAACGGCTCTCCGCGATCGGTCTCCGCGATCCTCGGTGCATGGTTCCGTGACGAACCCCGGGTGGTCCTGCAGCGCGAAGACCGGAACCGGAACTTCGCCCTGGGCAGCGACCTCGGACTCGCCCGGTCCTCGGGCGGCACCGTCGTCATGCTCAACAACGACACCGAGGTCACCACCGGCTGGCTGCGGCCGCTCGTCAGCGCGCTGGACGACCCGTCGGTCCTCGGCGCGCAGCCCCTGCTCGTGTACCCGGACGGCGTCGTGCAGGCCGCCGGCACGGTGTTCGGCGGGGACAAGGTGCTGCCCTGGCACTTCCTCGGCGAGCACCCGCGGCACGACGCCGACCGCGTGTTCGGGTCGGGCTCCGCCGGCGCAGTGCGGTTCTCGGCGATCACCGCAGCTGCCGCGGCGTTCCGTGCCGTCGACCTGATCCGCTGGCACGGGTTCGACCCCGTGTACGCCAACGGACTGGAGGACGTGGACCTGTGTCTCCGCGCACTGGCGGCGTCACCGGCGGGCTCCGCCTTCGTCGTCGTCCCGTCGTCGGTCGTCGTCCACCACGAGAGCCGCACGCCGGGCCGGGACGACGCCCGGGTCGACAACCGCCGCGTCTTCGACGAGCGCTGGCGCGGGCGCTACCCCGACGCCGACGCCGACGCCGTCGACCGGTACGACGCAGCCGGACTGCGCTACCTCGGAGTGGCCCCCGGGCTCCCCAAGGGCCACGGCGTGATGGTGCGGTCCTCGCGACCGGTCGTCGTCCGGGAGGAGGGGGCTGCTGGCTTCCGTGTCGCCGTCAAGCACGACGGCACGCGCGTCGCGGACGTGTCCGCACTGGTCATCGCACTCGAAGCCGCAGGACACGTGGTGCAGGTCGACATGCCGACGTCCTGGTACCGGGGATCCAGCGGGTTGGACGAGGTGACCGTGCTGGTCGTGGGGGCACCGTCTTCGGGGCCGGGTGGTTCGTCGTTCGTGCCGCAGCCGGGGGCGCGGAACGTCGTGTGGCTGGCGGAGGGGCAGTCCGTCGCGGAGGGGGACTTCGCCGTCGTGGTCGGTGCTGCAGCGGAGGCGGGGCAGGTCGTCCGGTCGCTGTGAGCGCTCCCTCGGCGCAGGTGGCGAGCGAACACCACGAGCCCGCTGAGCTGAGCGCGTTTCGATTCTGAGGCGGATTCTTCGGGCACGTTCACCAGGTTCCGAGACAAACGAGGCCTGCTGTTCACCTTGCCGGAGCAGGCTGCTCGCATGTCGCTCCTCTCGGATGCAATGCGGTCGACCTTCACGACCAAGTGCGCTGTGTGCGGCGCGGTCATCCGGAAGCGCGATGCGCTCGACCACGAGGGGCTGGCGTTCTGCTCGGTCCTCCACGAGGCCGAGTACATCGTCGCGACGCTGGACTGAGCGCCGACCGACCTCATCTCACTGGTTGAGACCCATCGTCGCCGCTGCCTGCCGGATGAACAGGCGCATGCGGACCGCCGCCTCTGCGGAGACGTGCGGGAGCGGGTGCTCGCCGTCCTCGGACATGCCGCCACCCCACGAGTTGTTGGAGGCCCGGGCGAAGGCGAACGGATCCGCGACCACCCACCCTCGTCGCGCACCGAGGTCGAACAAGTGCCGGTTCGCCACGACACCGTTCGTACGCTGGTTCACCGTGCCGTTGGTGCGGTTGTTCGGCGGGACCAAGCAGATCAGGGGTGTCTGACACTCCGCGAACCGCACGATCTTCTCGATGTTCGCGGTCATCTCCTCGAAGGGCACGCCCTCCCGGACGTCGTTCATGCCGATCATGACCACGAGCACGTCGGCCAGTGAACGACGGACCTGACCGAACGCACGCTCGGACGTCGCACCGTCCTCGGCGAAGCCTCCGACCAGCCGAAGACGGCGATCGCCGAGCTGGTCACGCCAGGACTCGGGGCGGGCCGTGACCGAGTCACCCGACACGGCGAAGGTCAGCGGTGTATCGGTGGTGATCTTGGATCGAGCTCTGAACATCCCTCGATGCTATCGACCGGAGCACCGGCGACCCCTCGTAGGATCGCCATGTGGCTCCAACAGCGCGCTCGCGTCCTCGCGACGGCCGTCCACCGCGGCTCGCGGTCTTCCCCGTCTACCGCGACAACCCGTACCTGAACCTCATGCTCCTGGCTCCACGCGCCTCGGGGTGGGACGTCCTCGAGTCCGCGAGGCTCGAGCGTTTCGAGCACGACCTGAGCTCCCTCGGCACCGGAGACGTCGTGCACGTGCACTGGACAGCTCCGATCGTGCAGCGTGCGGACGACGCCGCCGAGGCCGTTGCCCGACTCGCTCGGTTCCGAGCCGCGGTCGACGGAGCGCGGGCACACGGCGCCCGGGTCGTCTGGACGATCCACAACGCGCTCGCACACGACGTCCGGCACGAGGAGCACGAGATCGCGCTGAACCGCTACTTGGCCGCGACCGCGGACACGGTGCACGTCATGAACTCCCGCACGAGCGACGTGGTGGCGCCGTTCTACGACCTCTCCGGGCGAACGGTCGAACACCTCCCCCACCCGAGCTACCGCGGCATCTACGACGGCAACGGGTCCCGGGCGGAGGCACGAGCACGTTTCGGACTCGATGACGACGACGTCGCCGTGCTCTTCTTCGGACAGATCCGTCCGTACAAGGGAGTCGACGTCCTGATCGAGGCCCTGCAGCAGGCGTCCGCCGCCGGCCGGTTCGTCCTCCTGCTCGCCGGGAGGACGTCGGCCGAGGACGAAGCGACCATCGATCGGCTCGTGCCCGAAGGGCTCCGCACCGTCCGTCACCACGACTACGTGGCCGACGCCGAGGTCAAGCGCTGGTTCGACGCCGCGGACATCGCGGTGCTGCCGTACCGGCGCGTCCTGAACTCCGGCAGCCTCCACCTCGCCGCGACCTTCGGCGTGCCGGTCGTGCTGCCCGACGAAGCGCACCTCCGGAGCGACTTCGGCGGTGAAGCCTGGGTCCGGTGGTTCGAACCCGGTGATGCCGGCGCGCTCGCCCGGGTGCTGTCGGAGCCGTTGCCGGAAGGCGGTGCCGCACTCGGGTTCACGGCCCGGCTCGCGCCGTTCGCGGTCTCCCGCCGGTACGAGGCGCTCCTGCGGCGCACGACGGCTGGCCTGCCGACGCGGACCGCCACGCGCCCTGAGGCATAATCAACCCTTGTTGCTGGCTCATGCTCGATCGAACGGAGAACTCGGTGTCACGGATCAAGGTGGCCATCATCGGCTCGTGCGTCACACGAGAAGCGTTCATCACGCGGAACAACCCGCACTACAAGGACGTCTACGACCTCGGTCCGCTCGCGTGGCAGACCGGTCTCGTGAGCTTCCTGTCGGCGCCCGTCGCTCCGGACATCGCGCTACGGATCCAGCCGGGTGACAAGGTCAACGAGCACGGGGCGCGCACGATGGCGCGCGACATCGCCAAGTCGGACCGCGCAGAACTCGAGTCGTTCGCGCCCGACTACCTGCTGTTCGACCTCTACTCCGACGTCCGGTACGGGCTCGCGCGGATCGGCGACGCGACCATCACGAACAATCCGAACAGCTTCCGGAAGACGGACTTCTTCGCGGCGGGTGAGGGGTTCACGACCCTGCACATGGCGAACGCGAGCGCCGAGTACGTGCCGCTCCTCGAGCAGGCCGTCGACGAGCTCGTGGCATGGCAGCGACAGGCGCTCCCGGAGACGACCCTGGTGTTGAACTGCTTCCGGTACAGCTCCTACTACCGGACGAGCACCGGCGACCTGGAGTTCGTGAAGTACCGCGGAGACCAGAAACGGGATGACCTGTACAAGCGGCTGCTGCGGGAGAACGACCGGTACGACTCGCTCTACCGTTCGATCGCTGCCCGTCACGACCTCCGTACCATCGACAACCGCGACCGTTCGTACCACTCCGACGGCGCGCACCCCTACGGCATCTCGCCCTGGCACTTCGGCCGACCGTTCTTCCAGGACTTCATGGCCGACCTCGACCGCATGGTCATCGGCGATGCCCTGACCGCCGGGCACCCGGCCGACGAACTCGCCGGCCTCAGTTCCTGAGCCTGGCGCGCGCTGCGCGCAGGAGCCGTCGGGCGAAGTGCCCGCTCGGCACCCGACGGTCGACGAGGAACCGCCAGCCGTCCGCACGGTCGGCCAGGGGCTGCAGTTGCACGCCGCTCGGAACGGGCGGGAGCGGCATCCTCGCGGTCACGACCGGGAAGTCGAGCCGGAGACCACGGAACGAGATCCGGACCACGGCACGGTGTCTGCCGGTGGCGATGTCGCCGTTCTCCAGGCGCAGCGACCAGCGGGACGAGCGGTGATCGACCCGGAGGACGGCCTGGGTACCCGCTGCCCCGGCTCCGGTCAGAGTGGCGTTTTCGGTCGGGGTTGCGGTCAGGACCATGTCGAGGGAGACCCCGTCAGGCACCGTCCCGGCCACTGGTCCGCTCAAGGTCAGGCCGCCGGCGTCCGGGTGCGCCTCGTCGACGACGAGCGGTGCGAGGTGCCGCACCATCGAGACCAGCTGCACTGCGAGCGGGTCCTGCCCGTGGACGGCACCCGCCATCGCGCGCAGGAGTTCGGAGTTCCCTTCGGCCCCCGCCGTCAACGGACCCAGGTCCGTGACGGCGGATCCGAGCACCGACACGTCGGTGTGCTCCGCGCGGTTCGCCAGCAGGACCAACGGCCCGTCGTTCACGAGGGATCCGCGATCGAGTGCGAAGACCGCTTCCTCTCCGAGCACACCGACCGAGCGGATCACGTCCACCCAGGCGCGGAGCAGCACCGGCGGCACGTCGCGGTCGTCGCGCGCGTCGTGCAGCGCAGACGCGAGGCGCACGGCGATCTCCCCCGCTCCGTTGGCCACCGCGAACCAGAGCGCTCGTCGCTCGGCACGGAGCGCCTGACGATCGGCGGTCGGCACGACCGCGAGCAGATCGTGCACCGCTCCGATGACCCGGTGCAGGTCGTTCGCATCCGGCTGGCCGCGGAGGAACCGTTCGAGGTGGACGTACCCGTCGGCGTCGAGGACGACCTCGGCGTGCGCGCGGCGGACCTCCGGGGCGGCATCGGCGAGCAGTGATGCCACCTCGATCTCCTGATCGAAGTAGCTCAGCACGCCATCGATGCCCGACGCCCTCGCGGTCATGGACGAGGCTCCCGGACGCTCGCGGTACAGGTAGACGACCTCCGGCACCACCGCGACACGGTCCGCGGCGAGGAACGCGCGGACCATCGGCACGATGTCGTTGGAGCGCGGGGCGTTCGGGAACCGGACGCCCGACGCGCGCAGGAAGTCGGCGCGGAAGACCCGGTTCCAGCATGCGCGGTTCGCCAAGAGCCTCGGCATGGCCCGGAGGTCCGTCACCGACTCGGTCAGGACGTCGTACCAACTCGACATGGGCTCCCAGGTCGACCCGGAGCTGAACTTGAGGTGCCGGCCGAGCGCGATCACGGCGTCGCTGCGCTCGGCTGCGTCGATGAGCGCCCGGTACGCCCCGTCAGGTACCAGGTCATCACCGTCGGCGAACACCAGGTACTCGCCCTGCGCGAGGTCGATCCCCTGGTTGCGGGCGGCGCCTCCCCCCGCTGCTCGGGATCGGTGCAGTCGCACGCGGGGGTCGCCGGACGCGATCCGCTCCACGATCGCGACCGTCTCGTCGGTGGACCGGTCGTCGATGACGATCACCTCGAGGTCGACATCCTGCCGCAGGACACAGTCGAGCTGCTCCTCGATCCACGGCGCGACGTCGTGCACCGGCATGACGACGGAGAGCTGTGCGCTCACGGCCGACTCCTCGTCCTGAGCACGGCGGCGACGCGGCGCAGTGCCGACGGTGCGACGGCCACCTCGACACGGTGGATCCGCCCGTCGCGCAGCGTGAACTCGACGCTCCACCTGTCACCCGGCCGAGGCCTCGCCGACGACACGACCGTGTCCGATGACAGCACGCCCCGGTGCACTGCCGTCCGGGTTCCGTCGCGCTCGAGCACGACACTCCCCGGTGCCGGGTGCTCGAGACCCGTCATGCTGATCCGGAGACCACCACGGTGTCGGTCGGCGGTCGCACGGACGCGACGATTGCGTCGGAGGAACACGACGTCGTCCACTGCTCCGTCCCGCAACGCGGACAGCACGACCTGTTCGTGCTCGTCCAGCCCACGGCCGACGAACTCGTCCCAGAACGCCGCGACGAGCTCTGGACGGACAGGGAGCGGATCGCCACGCTGTGCGGCATCGACGACCGGCCGGAACAGGCGTTCGCGCCACAGGTCAGCGCCGCGCTCCGTATCGGGACCGAGGGCCCGCTCGCACTCGGCGGCGAGACTGCCCCACCGCAGGACGACGTCCTCTGCCGGGCGTTCGAACGTCTCGACGAGCTCGGCCGCGAGTCCCGGCTCCTTCGCCCGGAGCAGGGCGTAGGCGGCGCCGGGGTAGGCGCTGAGGTCGTCGAACTCGGTCTCGTCGACCCAGGTGCCGATCCACCGCACGAAATCGGCGAGCAGGCGGGCGCCGGCCGGGTCGAGCACGCCGATCCCGCGGACCCGCGTCCACGCCTCTCGGCGGATCAGCCGCCGTCCGAAAGCCGCCGTCGCCCCATCCGCCCCGTGTGCCGCGTACGTCTCGACTGCTGCACGGGTCTGTTCGACCCAGTCGTCCAGGTCGTCGCCCCGGCCGATGCCCGACGTCACCGACTCGTCGTGTCGCCGGTGGCGGTACACCACCTCGGGCAGCACGTCGACCCTCGCTCCCGCCGCGAGCCGCGCCCACCAGGAAACGTCCTCGCAGGTGGTGCCGGTCGGGAACTCGACGCCGGACTCGAGCAACCACGTGCGGTTGAAGACCTTGTTCCAGGGTGTGTGGTCGAAGGCCAGCTGCGGCGTGTCCGAGAGTCGGAGGCCGGTCCCCCCGGTCGTCCAGAGTGCGTCGTCCGTCGTCCAGTAGGTCGACTCGCGCCCGTCCCCGGTGAACTGCTCAGCCCTCCCGCTGACGATCTCCGGACCGGACTCGGTGAACACGGCGAGGAGCCGTTCGTAAGCAGCGGGCGGCACGAGGTCGTCGGCGTCCGCGAACGCGACGAAGTCGCCGGTCGCGACGCCCAGCCCGGTGTTCCTGGCGTTGCCGGCTCCGCCACGTTCCCCGATCTCGAGCACGACGATGCGCGGGTCTTCGGTGGAGAGCGACCGGACGGACTCCGTCGCCCCGGAGCTGAGCCCGTCGAGCACGAGGATGATCTCGAGCCGACGGTGGGTCTGCGACCGGAGCGCCTCCAGCGCGACGTCGAACCACGGGCCGACGCTGCCGACCGGCACGACGACCGACAGCAGAGGAAGGGGTCCGCCCACAGCACTTCTCCTGGAGTTCATCACGTTCGGGTTGCGCAGTGCGCGACGAGCCAACCTCGACTTCAGCCCTAAACTATCGCAGCACGTGCATCACGACGACAGGGAGCCGATCGACCGATGGACTCAGCGATCCGGACCACACCACTCATCTCCGTCGTCGTGGCGGCGCTCGACGTGGAACGGTACCTCCCGACGCTCCTGCGGTCGTTCGAACGGCAGACGTTCGACCACGACCGTGTGCAGTTCGTGTTCGTCGATGACGGGTCGACCGACTCGACGGGGTCGCTCCTCGACGACTGGGCCAGGTCCGCTGGAGCCGACGTGACCGTGATCCACCAGGACAACGCCTGGATCGCCGACGCACGGAACACCGGATTGACCCGTGCCACCGGGCAGTGGGTCACCTTCGTCGACGCCGACGACGAGCTGGAGGAACGGTACTTCGAAGAGGTCGCGAAGTTCATCGAGTTGCACGCGTCGGACGATGTCGCGCTCCTCGCGGCCCATCAGCTCCTCCTGGACGACGACGGCGGCGTGACGGACGGGCACCCGTCCCGCAAGCGCTTCGAGAAGGGATCGCGCATCGTCGACATGCGGTTGGACCCCATCGTGCAGACCGGCGTGAACGCGGCGTTCATGCGTCGTGACCTCGTCGAGGCGGCGGGTCTCCGGTTCGACGGTCGTGTCCGACCCACGTTCGAGGACGCCCACTTCGTCGCGCGCTACCTGCTCCGCAACGGACTGCACCGGATCGGTCTGATGGCCTCGGCCAAGTACCGCTACCGTCAGCGCGGCGATGGCAGCTCCACCATGCAGACCAGCCACGAGGACCGACGGAAGTACACCGACGTGCTCCGTCACGGTCACCTCGGGCTCCTCGACGAGGCGTCGGCGACCGGACGCATCGATCGTTGGGTGGCGAACACCGTCCTCTACGACCTCGTCGGGTACTTCCGGCGCGAGCGTGCGATCCGGTCGCCCTCGGCCCTCGCCCCCGCTGATGCGTTCGACGAGTTCCACGAGCTGGCGGCTGCGGTCCTGCAGCGGGTCGGTCCGGAAGCGGTGCGCTCCTTCGACCTGCTGCCCGTGGAGTTCGCGGTGCGGCGGGCGATGCTCGTCGGGTACCGGGACGAACCGGACCGCCCGAACACCGTCAACCTCGCTCAGGTCGATGAGGCCCACCAACTCGTGCAGCTCCAGTACTGGTTCACCGGCGAGATCCCGGCGGAACAGATCGCTGTCGACGGACACGAGGTCGTCCCCGAGTTCGAGACCGTCCAGGACTTCGTCTTCTACGGTCGGCCGCTGGTTCGCCGGCGCGTGATCTGGATCCCCCGCGGCCACGTCACCGAGATGCACGTGGACGGACAGCAGGTTGTCTTCGCCCGGGGTGAAGTGCCGAACCACTACGCAACCCTGACCCGCCGCCAGCTCGAACCGCAGATCCTGGCCCAGCGCCGACGCGTGGTGGATCCCAACGAGGTGGAGCTGACCAACAAGCAGCACGTCTGGCGAGCGGTGCGCGAGCGTGCGATCACGACCCGGAACTCCCTGCAGAAGACCGCACTCCGGAACGCCCTGGCACCGACGCTGGCCCGCACGCGCCGCGCACGCGAACGGTTCCAGGGCGCGTGGGTGTTCATCGATCGGGACACGGACGCGAACGACAACGCGGAACACGCCTACCGGTACGTTCGACGGCACCGTCCGGACATCAACGCCTACTTCGTGCTCAACCGCGATTCCAAGGACTGGGACCGCCTGCAGCGCGAAGGGTTCCGGATGATCGCGTTCCGGTCGCTCGAGTGGGTGCAACTGATGCTCCACGCCGAACACGTCGCGTCGTCGCACATCGCGGACTTCGTCACCAAGCCCCTGCCCGCGTCGAAGTTCGGGCAGCCGCGGTTCCACTTCACCTTCCTGCAGCACGGCGTGATCAACTACGACCTGTCGCGGTGGCTCAACTCGAAGCGACCCGACCTGTTCGTGGTCTCGACCCCGCAGGAGCGGGACGCGATCGCGGGCCACGGGCAGTGGATCTTCTCCCAGCACGAGGTCGTCCTGACCGGGCTGCCCCGCTTCGACGCGCTCCTCGAGAAGAGCCGGGCGAAGCAGGAAACCGAGCGCGACCTCATCCTCGTGATGCCAACCTGGCGTCACTACCTCGTCGGCGCGCAGGTCGCCGGATCCGGAGCGTGGGAGCGTGACGACCGGTTCATGGAGAGCCGTTTCGCCAAGGAGTACACGGCGCTCATGTCGTCGCCGGAGCTCCGCGCACTCGCGAAGCGGACCGGGAAGCGCCTCGCGCTCATGCCGCACCCGCTCCTCCGTCCGTACCTGACCGACTTCCACCTGCCCGACGACGTGGAGATCCTCGACTTCGCCGTCGACGGCGTGCAGGACGTCCTCGCCCGGAGCGCTGCGTTCGTGACCGACTTCTCGTCGCTGGCCTTCGACGCCGCCTTCATCGACGTCCCGGTGGTGTACTTCCACTTCGACCTCCGCGAGTTCTTCGGCGGCTCGCACAGTGGTCGTCGCGGGTACTTCGACTACGACGAAGCCGGGTTCGGCGAGGTCACAGGGTCCGTCCGGGAAGTGGAAGGCGCTGTCGAACGGATCGCAGAGGCCGGGTTCCGCCCGTCGGACACGTTCCGGGAACGGGCGCGACGGACCTTCGTCACGCGGGACGGGCGCAATTCGGAACGCGTCATCCAGATGATGGAGTGGTTGACGGGCGGGCCACGACCAGCCGAGCCCGAGCCCGAGCCCGAGGCCGCGCTGCCCGCCGAGGATCAGTCGTCGGCTTCGGTGAGCTCCCAGAACGGCGAACGCTCGACCGTCGACGCGTCCGGCTTGTAGAAGGGCTCCTTCAGCGAGAGGTGCGGCCGCTCCCAGGCGACGTCGCGCCGCACGACCCGTGCCGGCGTCCCGACGGCGATGCAGTTGTTGGGGACCCGGCCCGTCACGATCGACCCGGTCCCGATCACGGAGCCGCGCCCGACGGTGGTACCGCCGAGGACCGTGACGCCGAGTGCGAGCCAGACGTGGTCACCGATGTCGATCGACCTCGACACGTTGACCCGCGCTCCGGTGCGGACGTCGAAGATCGGGTGCGCGTCGTCCGCCCGGATCTGGACGTGCGAAGCGATCATGACGTCGTCGCCGATCCGCACGGTCGTCCCCTCCGTTGCCGAGATCACGCAGTTGGCGGTGGTGGATGCGTTGGCGCCGACGAGCACGGACGAGTCCTGCCCGATCCTGATGTTCGCGACGAACGCCGGCGCACCGTGGTTCTCCGCGATGTCGAGCAGACCGTTGTCGCAGTCCATGCTCACCACGATCCGCCCGAGACGCGCACGTTGGTGGACCCGCACGACGTTGTTCGACCCGCGGAACGTGATCTTGACGTTCCCCCGTTTCGGGCCGACGTACTCGATACGGTTCCCGCGGTCGTCCGAGTAGGCCGACAGCTCCTCAACATCCGTTTGCACGGTTCCAGCCTAGGCGCAGCGCACGAGCACGCTCAGACGGTCGCCTCGTACGCCGACACGACCTTCTTGGTCGGGCCGATCATCTTCAGCTCGCCCTCGTTGAGCCAGGCGACCTGGTCGCACATGTCCTTGACGGTCCCCATGGAGTGCGAGACGAGGATGACCGTGCGGCCTTCGTCCTTCATCTCCTTGAACTTCGTCTGGCAGCGCTTGCGGAACGTCGCGTCGCCGACGGCCAGCACCTCGTCCACGACCAGGATGTCCGGCGTGACCGCGACGGCGACGGAGAACCCGAGTCGCACGTACATGCCGGACGAGTAGTTCTTCACCGGCTGGTCGATGAAGTTGCCCACACCGGAGAACGACACGATGTCGTCGAACTTCCGCGCCACTTCCTTGCGGCTCATCCCGAGGATCGAGCCGTTCAGGAACACGTTCTCGCGACCGGAGAGCTCGGGGTGGAACCCAGAGCCGACCTCGAGCAGTGACGCCTGCTTGCCACGCGCGGTGATCGAGCCCTCTTCCGGCCAGAGGATCTTGGCGAGGCACTTCAACAGCGTCGACTTGCCGGACCCGTTCTTGCCGATGAGGCCGAACGTCGATCCGTGCGGGACCTCGAACGACACGTCCTTCAGCGCCCAGAAGTCTTCGTGCACGGACTTCTTCCCGCGCATGACCATGCTCTTCAGCGAGTCGTTGCGCTCGTGGTACATGCGGAAGCGCTTGGAGACGTGTTCGACGGATACGGCGGAATCGTTCACAGGAGTTCAGCCAGCTTCTTCTCGTTGCGGGAGAACACGACGTAGCCGATCGCGAGCGAGGCGCACCCCGCGATGGCACACGCGACCAGGTCGGTCCAGTTCGGGAGACGGTTGTCGTACATGAGGTTCCGGAAGACCTCGGAGAACCGCTCGATCGGGTTGAGCTTGTAGACGTGGATGATCCACGGGTGTCCGGCCTTGTTCGCGGCGTCCTCGACGAGCGACAGCGGGTAGATGATCGGCGACAGGTACATCCACATCTGCAGGCCGATGCCGACGAGGTGCTGCATGTCGCGGAAGTGCACGTTGATGATCGACAGGATCAGCCCGAGGCCGGCGGAGAACATGGCGAGGAACACCATCGTCAGGGCGATCAGCGGCAGGTAGAGCCAGAAGTTCGACCCGGCGATCGCGAGCGCGATGAGCAGCACCCCCATCTCCACCAGCCACGTGAACCCGAAGGACCCGACGGCCGCGAGCGGCAGGGTCATCCGCGGGAAGTACACCTTCTTGATCAGTGAGCCGTTGGCGACGATCGACGTCATGCCGGAGTTGATGACGTTGCGCGCGAAGATCCAGGGCAGCAGCCCGCACATGAGCCAGAGCGGGTAGATGTTCAGCCCGCTGGGGTCACCGACCTCGAGTCGTGCCCGGAAGATGAACGAGTACACGATCGTGTAGATCAGCATCGTCGCGAGCGGGTTGATCAGGGACCACAGTTGCCCGAAGACCGTGCGGCGGTACTTGCCCTTGACCTCGCGGGCGGTGAGGTTCGCCAGGAGTTCCCGCGACGACATGAGCTCGTTCAGGTACGTCATGCTTCGGGTGCAGGCTCCTCCGGGGCGCAACGCAGCGCTCCTCACAGGGATTCGGGGACGAGACATTCTCGCACAAAGGTTGCACTTGCCACGTTCGACTCGGTTATGCATGTCCGCTGCGGGTGCCTCGGAGACGAACACCTGGTGAAACCTGAGTAGGGTTGGTGGGTGATCGTCAGCTTCGCCAACCACTCCACCGCGCCGGTGAACCTCGGCGGGGCGGAACGGTCACTCATCCGCTTCGTGGAGGACTGGCAGGCGCAGGACCCGGCCATGACGCCGACCTTCATCACCAAGGCCCCGCGCGGCAAGTTCATCGATGCCCTCGACGAGCGTGGCTGGTCGTACGACGCGCTGCGGTTCCGCGGCTGGGCCCTGCCGAGTCCGCAGCCCGCACCGGCTGCCGAACGCGCCGCCTTCGCGACCGTCGACTACGCCGCCGTGAACGCGATCATCCGGAAGTACGAGCGCGAGCGCCCGGACCTCGTCGTCATCAACACACTCGTCGCCCCGTGGGCGTCGTTCGCCGCCGCGGTCCTCGGGATCCCGCAGGCGTGGTTCGTCCGCGAGTACGGCGACTTCGACCACGGTCTGCAGTTCCAGACGGGCCGTGCGGGCGTCCTCGGCGACATCGGCCTGCTGTCCGGGGCCGTCGTCACCAACTCCGAGGCGATGCGCGAGCACCTGGCGCAGTACATCCCTGCCGACAAGCTCTCCGTCGCGTACCCGACGGTCGACACGAGCCGACTCCTGGCGACGAAGGACGACACGCCTGCCGTCACCCCCTTCCCGCAGGCAGAACCCGGCCTCCGGATCACGGTCCTCGGCCGCGTCGAGGAGTCCAAGGGGCAACACCGCGTCGTCGACGCGCTCGGCGCGCTGCGCCGACGAGGCGTGACCGCGAGCGTCTGTTTCGTCGGGAGCTGGAAGCACCCGGGTGAGGACCAGCGGCTCACCGACCGCGCCCGCGCGCTCGGTGTCGCCGAGCACGTCGTCTTCGCTGGCGAGCAGCACACGCCCGCGCCCTTCATCCAGGCGGCCGACGTCTGCGTCACGCCGTCCACCATCGAGGCCTTCGGTCGCACCACCGCCGAGTACATGGCGCTCGGCAGGGCCGTCGTCGCCACGCGCCAAGGCGGCAGCGCGGAACTCGTGGAGCCCGGCGTGACCGGCGCGTTGGTCGATGCCGACGACACGGACGCCCTCGCCGACGCCCTCGCCGCGTACGCGGCCGACCCGGACACGGCCAGGAGGCACGGTGCGGCTGCACCGGACCGCCTCGCCACCGTCACGGGTGCGGGCCACGACAACGCGGCGGCCATCGCACGGTTGGTCGCGCTGGTCGGCACCGAGGGCTACCGGCTCCCCCAGGCGGCGCGCTACTGGTTCGAGCTGCCCGGCGCGTACGCCTCGCTCGGTGCGACGAGCGCCAGAGCCGCCGTCGGACTCCTCGCGAGCCGCGTGCGATCCCGTTCCGGGGCCGTCGGTCGACTCCTCGCCCGGCCGGGCGTCGTCGTCCGGAAGCTGGCTCGGCGATGACGCGCGACCGTCGTCCGGTCACGATCGTGGTCCCGATCTACGACGACCTCCCCGGTCTCGAGCGCTGCATCGAGGCACTGCTCGAGACGGTGGACTTCGCCGTCGACCGCGTGCTCCTGGCGAACGACATGGGCCCCCGCGTCGACGCGATCGAGGCCCGGGTGCTCGAGCTCGTCGGTGACCACGAGGGGTTCGAGTACACCCGCAACAGCCGCAACCTCGGCTTCGTCGGCAACTGCAACCGGGCGGTCCTCGAGCTCGACCGCACGGGCAACGACGTCCTACTCCTCAACAGCGACACCGTCCCGATGCCGGGGTTCCTGGACGAGATGACCGCGGTCCTGGCCTCGGACGACTCGATCGGCGTCGTGTGCGCGAGGAGCGACAACGCCACCATCGCGTCCTTCCCCTACGCGCGGCGGAACCCGCGCGCGAGCCTCGCACCGCGCCGCACCCGCGAGCTGCACGGCCGTACGAAGTACCTGCTCCCGCGGCACACGGTCTCCCCGGTGGCGATGGGCTTCTGCTTCCTCATCCGGCGCGAGATGGTCGACCGTTTCGGCTTGTTCGACGACGTCTTCTCCCCCGGCTACGGCGAGGAGAACGACTTCTGCCTGCGGATCAACGAGCACGGTTTCACCTCGGTGTTGGCGAACCGTGCGTTGGTCCTGCACACGGGCTCGACGAGCTTCAGCGGAGATCGCGGTCCCTCGCTCCGACTCGAGCACGAGCGGATCCTGCTCGAGCGCTACCCCTTCTACGGCGGAGCGATCGCGCTCTTCCTCGCCCGGTACCGTGACGCCGTCGACGTGTTCGCCGATGCGTTCCTGCCCGACGACGACGTCGTCCGCGTGGCGCTGCACCTCCCGGCCGACCTGACCCACGAGGTCATCGCCCGGACCCGCAGCACTCTCGCTGCAGCGCCGGATGACGTCGTCGTCACGGTCATCGTCGCGAAGTCGCAGATCCGGGACGCCCGTGAGGCGTTCCCGGGCGCTGCGATCGCCGTCGGCGGCCGGCCACGGCAGATCTTCGACGTCGCGGTCGCCCTCGGCGCCCTGACCACGTTCGCGCAGCTCTCCGCGCTCAACGCCAACGCTCCCCGCTGGATCCTCGTCGACCCCGTGTCGCAGGACGTCCGGTGGTCACACGCGGTCGCGAACCACCGTGCGTCGGCGATCGACCGCATCCTGCGCCGCTTCGAGAACCAGAGCACGAGCTGGCGTGACGGGGACGACCTCGTCCGGCTCGTCCGCACAGCCGCCGCGAACGAGATCGACCCGGCGTCCCTGCGTGCTCGCTGGCACGCGGTTTCGGACATCGCCGAAGCGACCGGCCTCCTGGTGCACCGCGCGACGGTGTCGGTCCGACGCCTCGCCGCGCTCACGTTCGGTGCGCGCAACCCGCGCATCGTCGCCCGCCTCCGCGCGATCGCCGGCCGCGGCGCCTGAGCGACGACCGACGAGTGGACGGGATCCCCGTGGCGGCGCTGCCACGGGCCTCCCGTCCGTCACGCGAGTGCGTCGACGACCGCGCGGTGTCGCGCGATGCCGGCCACGTCGAACGCACCGAGCAGGTGCAGCGTGGCGATCCGGAACACGAGGGCGCGCAGGAGCAACTGCCGCCACTCGTGTTCGCCCTCGCCGAGATCGTCGAGGCGGTCGACGGGCACGCCGTGCCAGCAGACCGCGTCCACCGCGGCGATCGCGGCTCCCGTGCCGGCCGGACGCCAGTACGGTGGCCAGTCGATGATCGCGGGCGCGAGTCCCTCCGCGAACAGGACGTTGCCCAGCAGGTCCCCGTGGATCAACTGCGCCGGCGCGTGGACGGGACGGAACGCCGCGGCCAGGCGGTCGAGGGTCGGGGCCGCCGGCGACGGCCGCCCGTCGGTCACGCGGTCCGGAGGATCTTCGCCATCGGCCGGCCCTTCGCGACCTCGTCGACGAGCTTGTCGAGGTACCGGATCTGCCGCATGAGCGGGTCGTCGAGCTCCTCGATCCGCACCCCGCAGATCACCCCGGTGATGAGCGGGGCGTTCGGGTTGAGGTACGCGCCGGCGAAGAAGTCCTCGAACGTGGTCCGGTCGGCCACGTGCTGCGCGAGCGCCCGCCCGTCGAAGCCGGTCAACCACTCGATGACGGTGTCCAGCTCCGCCTTCGTGTGGCCCTTCCGCTCCACCTTCGCCAGGTAGTGCCCGTAGACGTCCGCGACGGGCGTCCCGAAGATCCGGTGACCGGCCATGGTCGACGCTCCTACACCAGGCAGCGAGGTCCGAGCAGGCTCTTCAGCTCGCCGAACAGGTCGGGGGTCAGGTTCACCGGGAACGGCAGCTCGAAGGTGCGCGCGACGTCGTCCTTGAGCAGCTTCAGCCGGACCTCGGTGTCCCCCTGGTGGCGGCCGAGCACGGCGGCGAGTTCCGTCACCGTGGTCGTCGTGGCCTGGCGTTCCGGAAGGGAAAGGGTGAGCGGGCCGGAGCCCATCGCGTCGCCGACGTTCGGTTGGAACATGCTCACCGCGTGCAGGGCCTTGCCGTCGTCGCGGACGTTGACGCGGCCGCGCAGGACGACGATCGAGTCGGGCACCAGGGACGGGCCGAACTCCTGGTACGTCTTGCCCAGGAACATCACGCCGATCTGGCCACCGAAGTCCTCGATGTCGACGATGCCGTACGGGTTGCCGCTCGTCTTCGCCACCCGGTGCTGCACGCTCGTCAGCAGGCCGGCGACGGTGACCGTCTCACCCTCGATCGAGTCGTCGGCGGTGAGCAGGTCGGCGATGGTGATCGACTGGTGCTTCGCGAGCTCGATCTCGAGCCCGGCGAGCGGGTGGTCGGACACGTAGAGCCCGAGCATGTCCCGCTCGAACGCCAGCTTGTCGCGCTTGGACCACTCCGGACGGTCCGGCACCTGCGACACCGCGGCGCTCGGGGCGTCCTCGGCTGCCTCGGCGAAGAGCGAGTCGAAGTCGAACCCGACGTTGCCGTGGGCCTCGTCGCGCTTGACCTTGACCGCACCCTCGACCGCGCCCTCGTGGATCTCCACCAGGGCACGTCGGGTGTCGCCGAACTCGTCGAAGGCACCGGCCTTGATGAGCGACTCGACCGTGCGCTTGTTCGCCGACGAGATCGGGATCTTGCGCAGGAAGTCGTGGAACGACTCGAAGGCGCCCTTCTCGGTCCGCGCCTTGACGATGTCGTCGACGACGTTGAACCCGACGTTGCGGATGGCACCCATGCCGAAGCGGATGTCGTCGCCGACTGCGGCGAAGAAGCCGATCGACTCGTTGACGTCCGGCGGCATCACCTTGATGCCCATCCGGCGGCACTCGTTCAGGTAGAGCGCGAGCTTGTCCCGGGCGTCGCCGACGCTCGTCAGCAGCGCCGCCATGTACTCGGCCGGGTAGTGCGCCTTGAGGTACGCGGTCCAGAAGGACACCACACCGTAGGCCGCCGAGTGCGCCTTGTTGAACGCGTAGTCGGAGAAGGGCAGCAGGATGTCCCACAGCGTCTTGATCGCCGCGTCGGAGTACCCGTTGTCCTTCATGCCCTGCTGGAAGCCCGCGTACTGCTTGTCGAGCTCGGACTTCTTCTTCTTGCCCATCGCGCGGCGGAGGATGTCCGCCTGGCCGAGGGAGAACCCGGCGACCTTCTGCGCGATGGCCATGACCTGCTCCTGGTAGATGATCAGGCCGTAGGTCGTGCCGATGATGTCCTTGAGGGGCTCCTCGAGCTCCGGGTGGATCGGCGTGATCGGCTGCTCGCCGTTCTTGCGGAGCGCGTAGTTCGTGTGCGAGTTCGCACCCATGGGCCCCGGGCGGTACAGGGCGATGAGCGCGGAGATGTCCTCGAAGTTGTCGGGCTTCATCAGCCGCAGCAGGCCACGCATCGGTCCACCGTCGAGCTGGAACACGCCGAGGGTGTCACCGCGCTGCAGGAGCGCGTACGCCTCGGGGTCCTCGAGGCCCATGTTCTCGAGGTCGAGCTCGGTCCCCCGGTTCGTCTTGATGTTGTCGAGGGCGTCACTGATGATCGTGAGGTTGCGGAGCCCCAGGAAGTCCATCTTGATCAGGCCGAGCGACTCCGCTGCCGGGTAGTCGAACTGCGTGACGATCTGGCCGTCCTGCTCCCGCTTCATGATCGGGATGATGTCGATGAGCGGGTCGCTCGACATGATGACGCCGGCTGCGTGCACGCCCCACTGGCGCTTCAGCCCCTCGAGCCCGAGCGCGGTGTCGAAGACGGTCTTCGCCTCGGGGTCGGTCTCGACCACGGTACGGACGTCGACGGCTTCCTTGTAGCGCGGGTGGTCCTTGTCGAAGATCCCGGTGAGCGGGATGTCCTTGCCCATCACGGGCGGCGGCATCGCCTTGGTGAGCTTCTCGCCCATGCCGAACGGGAACCCGAGGACGCGCGAGGAGTCCTTCAGCGCCTGCTTCGCCTTGATCGTGCCGTACGTGACGATCTGCGCGACGCGCTCCGACCCGTACTTCTCGGTGACGTACTTGATCGCCTCACCGCGGCGCCGGTCGTCGAAGTCGACGTCGAAGTCGGGCATCGAGACGCGGTCCGGGTTGAGGAACCGCTCGAAGATCAGGCCGTGCCGGATGGGGTCGAGGTCGGTGATGCGCATCGCGTACGCCACCATCGAGCCGGCGCCGGAGCCACGACCCGGACCGACGCGGATGCCGTTGTTCTTGGACCAGTTGATGAAGTCCGCGACCACCAGGAAGTAGCCCGGGAACCCCATCTGGTTGATGATGCCGACCTCGTAGTCGGCGCGGTCCTGCACCTCTTTCGAGATGCCGTCCGGGTACCGGTAGTCCAGCCCCTTCGCGACCTCTTTCTCGAACCAGGAGTGCTCGGTCTCGCCCTCGGGCACCGGGAACTTCGGCATGTAGTTGGCCGAGGTGTCGAACTCGACGTTGCAGCGTTCCGCGATGAGCAGCGTGTTGTCGCAGGCCTCGAGGTTGTCGCGGAAGACGTGCCGCATCTGCGCCGGGGTCTTCAGGTAGAACTCGTCAGCGTCGAACTTGAAGCGGTTCGGGTCGTTCAGGGTCGAGCCGGACTGCACGCAGAGCAGTGCCGCGTGCGACTTGGCGTCGTGAGCGTGCGTGTAGTGCAGGTCGTTCGTGCCGACCAGCGGGATGTCGAGGTCCTTCGCCAGACGGATCAGGTCGCTCATGATCCGGCGTTCGATCTCGAGGCCGTGGTCCATGACCTCGGCGAAGTAGTTCTCCTTGCCGAAGATGTCGCGGTAGTCGGCGGCGGCCTGCACCGCTTCGTCGTACTGGCCGAGCCGCAGGCGTGTCTGGATCTCCCCCGAGGGGCAACCCGTCGTGGCGATGATGCCGTCGTGGTACTCCTGCAGGAGCTCGATGTCCATACGGGGCTTGAAGTAGTAGCCCTCGAGCGACGCCTTGGACGACAACCGGAACAGGTTGTGCATGCCCGTCGTGTTCTCGGCGAACATCGTCATGTGCGTGTACGACCCGGCGCCGGACACGTCGTCGCCCCCGCCGTCACCCCAGCGCACACGGGTCTTGTCCGAGCGGTGCGTGCGGGGCGTGATGTACGCCTCGGTCCCGATGATCGGTTTGACGCCACCGGCCTTGGCGGCCTTCCAGAACTCGAAGGCGCCGAACATGTTGCCGTGGTCGGTCACCGCCACGGCGGGCATCCCCTGCGCGGCGGTCTCCGCCACGAGGTCGGAGAGCCTGGCGGCACCGTCGAGCATCGAGTACTCGCTGTGCACGTGCAGGTGGACGAAGGAGTCGGAATCCGACACGGAACCGCCGGTTCGTACGGTGTGCTGCGGGGTGGGAACAGCCTAACCGCGGCCGCCCACATTCCCGCGCGCGTCGGGGCGGACGGGAGGCACGGGGCGGGGCCGCACCGCGCCTCCAGACCGGCACCGGGTCGCGACACGCGCGGGCCGCCCCGCCGAGGGAGCAGGACACGCCGCACGCGCTCCGCCGCGGGCGCAGAAAGCGTCGCCTGGCGGCGCCCCGGCCGACCGTTCGTGACCCCTCGGCGCGTGCGGCCGGGCGCGTCGGTCTGGAGGCGCGGGTCGGGGCCGCACCGCGCCTCCAGGCCGGCACCGGGTCGCGACACGCCCGAAGCGCCACACCGAGAGGCCAGGACACGCCGCACCCATGCCGCCGCGGGCGCAGAAAGCGTCGCCTGGCGGCGCCGCAGCCGACAGTTCGTGCCCCCTCGGCGCAAGCGCCCGGGCGCGGCGGTCTGGACAGGCGCGGGGCGCCCCGCCGAGAGGGCAGGACACGCCGCACGCGCTCCGCCGCGGGCGCAGAAAGCGTCGCCTGGCGGCGCCGCAGCCGACAGTTCGTGACCCCTCGGCGCGTGCGGCCGGGCGCGTCGGCCTGGAGGCGCGGGTCGGGGCCGCACCGCGCCTCCAGACCGGCACCGGGTCGCGACACGCGCGGGGCGCCCCGCCGAGAGAGCAGGACACGCCGCACGCCGACCGCCGCGGGCACAGAAAGCGTCGCCTGGCGGCGCCGCAGCCGACAGTTCACGACCACTCGGCGCAAGCGCCCGGGCGCGTCAGAGCGACGCGCTCCGGATCTGCTCCAGCGCTGCCTGCAGGTCGTCCGGGTACTGCGCCTCGAACGACACCCACTCGCCCGTGCGGGGGTGGTCGAAGCCGAGCCGGACGGCATCGAGCCACTGGCGCGTCAGCCCGAGCTCGGCCGCGAGCACCGGGTCGGCGCCGTACATCGTGTCCCCGACGAGCGGGTGGCGTGTAGCAGCCATGTGCACCCGGATCTGGTGAGTGCGCCCGGTCTCCAGGTGCACCTCGAGCAGGGTGGCGGCGCGGAAGGCCTCGAGGGTCTCGTAGTGGGTGACGCTCGGCTTGCCCTCCGACGTGACCGCGAACTTCCAGTCGCTCGACGGGTGCCGGCCGATGGGGGCGTCGATCGTGCCCGAGGTCGGGTCGGGGTGGCCCTGCGCGAGTGCGTGGTAGACCTTCTCGACCGTGCGCTCCTTGAAGGCCCGCTTCAGGTGCGTGTACGCCAGCTCGGTCTTCGCGACGACCATCAGGCCCGAGGTCCCGACGTCGAGGCGGTGCACGATCCCGGCACGTTCGGCGGCGCCGGAGGTCGCGATGGTGAACCCGGCGGCGGCGAGGCCCCCGGGCACGGTCGGACCGTCCCACCCCGGCGAGGGGTGCGCAGCGACACCGACGGGCTTGTCCACGACGACGATGTCCTCGTCGTCGTGCACGATCGTCATGCCCGGCACGGCCGCCGGCACGATGCGCGGCGGCTCCTTCGGGGTCCACTCGACCTCGAGCCAGGAGTCGGCGTGCAGCCGATCCGACTTGTCGACGGGGACGCCGTCGACGCGGACGCCACCGGCCGCGACGACGTCGGCCGCGAACGACCGGCTGAAGCCGAGGAGCTTCGCGATGGCGGCGTCGACGCGCTCACCGGCGAGCCCGTCGGGCACGGGAAGAGAACGCGATTCGCTCACGTGGCGTCGTGGCCCAGCGTGTCGCGACGGTCGCGGTCCTCCGGCCTGGAGGCGCGGGTCGGCTCGTCGAGAGCCGCATCAGCCGACGAGAACGCGGCCCCACCGTCGAGCGGCTCCGCCGCGTCGACCGGCTGCGCCGCGTCGAGCTGCGCCTGGCGCTTGGCCGAGAGCGTGCGGGTGCCGTCGAGGTTCACCCCGAGGATCACCAGCAGCACGAAGACCACCATGCTGATGCAGATGAAGGAGTCGGCGACGTTGTAGATCGCCGGCATCATCCACGGCGTCGAGATGAAGTCGACGACGTGGCCACGACCGAAGCCCGGCTCACGGAAGAGCCGGTCGAGCAGGTTGCCCAGCGCGCCGCCGAGCAGCATGCCGAGCACGATGGCCCACCACATCGACCGGATGCGACGCGAGTACACGATGATCGCGACGACGACCGCGGCCGAGATGACCGAGAACACCCAGGTCATGTTCACCGCGAACGAGAACGCGGCCCCCGGGTTCCGGACGTACAGGAACTGCAACGCCCCGCCGAGGACCGGGACGGGAGTGCCGTAGGGCAGGTTCGCGACGACCAGCGTCTTGGCGACCTGGTCGAACGCCACCACCACGACAGCGGCGAAGGCCAGTGCCGCGATCGCGCGGACACTGACCTTCGCTCGTGATGCTGGTCGCGACAACGTCAGTTGCCGAAGCCCTGCGCCGAAGCCGGCGCCGGGGTGAGACCGGACTGCTCGCCCGAGGTGTCGAGCTCGGAGAGCTGACCCTGGATGTAGCTCTTGAGCTGCGCACGGTAGTCGCGCTCGAAGGTCCGGAGCTCGTCGATCTTGCCCTCGAGCTGGCGCTGCTCCTGCTCGAGCACCGCGACACGCTGACGGTTCGTGTTCTCGGTGTCGGCGATGATCTGGCGCTGCTTCGCCTCGGCCTCGGAGACCAGGCGAGCCGCCTGGGCCGTGCCCTCGGCGATGAGCGCGTCGCGCTTCTCGATGCCCTCGCGGACGTGCTCCTCGTGGAGACGACGCGCCAGGGTCAGGAGGTTCGTGGTGCCCTCGGTGTCCTCGTCGGCGGGGACCGTCGTGGCCGGTGCCGCCGCGGCGACCGGAGCGGGCTCCGGTGCTGCCTCGACCGGGGCCGGGGTGGGCTCCGGCTCGGCTGCGGGAGCGGGCTGCTCGGCCTGCGCCGGCTGCGGGGCCGACTCGGCCGCCTGCAGGCGCTGGCGGAGCTCGTCGTTCTCCGCGGTCAGGCGACGGAGCTCGACCACGACCTCGTCGAGGAAGTCGTCGACCTCGTCCTGGTCGTAGCCCTCGCGGAACTTCGTCGGCTGGAACCGCTTGTTGACTACGTCTTCCGGCGTCAAAGCCATTGCCGTCACCTCAATAGAACTGCTGAACGTGTGGAACCGCGTGCGGTGCGACCGAATCTACCAGTCGTACCGTGCGGTGCGGATGCGCCACCGGAGCGGGCATCGATCCCAACCACCGTACACCGACGATGGGGCGGAACCGTGACCTGCGCCGGGCGTGGCGCGTGTCGCGGACGGGAGTCCGCTCAGATACCGCGTGCCAGGGCGGCGACCACGAACCGGGCGATGATGACGACGAGCATCACGATCGTCCAGCCGAAGTCGAGCGCCACCGGACCGAGGCGGAGCGGCGGGAGGACCCGTCGCACCGCTCGGATGGGCGGATCCGTGACCGTGTAGACGAACTCGGACACCACGAGCATGCCCCCGCGCGGCCGCCAGGAACGGTTGAAGCTCTGCACGAGGTCGAGCGCGAAGCGCCCCCACATCACGAAGAAGTACAGGAGCAACGCGAGGGAGATGATCCCTAGGATCACGGACACGATGGGGCTCGCTCGTCTCGGGCGAGCGTCGTCAGACGACGCTCAGGGGCGGGTGTGCCGGGTACGGCTCAGGACTGGGCGAAGAAGTTCGCCTCGATGTCGGACTCTACCTCAGCGGGCTCACCGCTCACTGCGACGTGTGCCGGCGACAGGAGGAAGACCTTGTTCGTGACGCGCTCGATCTTGCCGAACAGGCCGAGCGACAGCCCCGAGGCGAAGTCGATCATGCGTCGGGCGTCACCCTCGGTCATCTGCGAGAGGTTGATGATGACGGGGATGCCGTCGCGGAAGCTCTCGGCGATGGACTGGGCGTCCTTGTACTCGCGCGGGTGGACGGTGAGGATCTCGTTCATTTCCTGGACCGGGGTCGCCTTCTGTGCGGTCGTGTGCGAGCGGCGGAGCGGAGTGACCTGGGCGCCGCGCTGGTGGGTGTGCGTCTTGGTGGGAGCCGGCGCCGCTGCGGGAGCGGCCGCCGGGGCTGCTGCCGCGGCAGGGGCCTCCTGCGGTTCGGCGGGCGCCGGAGCAGCCGCTGCGGCCTGGCGAGCAGGGGCTGCCTGCTGGCGCGCGGGCTCGGCCTGCTGCTCGTCCTCGTAGTCGAGTTCCTCATCGGCGAGGCCGAGGTAGACCATCGTCTTCTTCAGCGGGTTGGCCATGGTTCCTCCGGGGTTCGTGCTCGTGGTGCCCTGCAACGAGGCTAGGGTGCGGGCGGCCGGTTTCCCGTGATTGCGGTGCCGATCCGCAGGTGTGTCGCGCCCTCGAGGATCGCCTCGGCGTAGTCCCCGCTCATGCCGGCCGAGATGTCGGTGGCGCCGGGCTCGAGCGACACGACCCGTTCGGAGATCGAGCGGAGTCGGGCGAAGGCGGCTCGGGGCTCCTCGTCCAGGGGCGCGACCGCCATCACACCCCGCAGCCGGATGGTCCCGGTGGCCAGCACACGGGTCACCATCGCCTCGACGTCGTCCGGCTGCACCCCGCCGCGGCCGGGGTCGTCGGTGAGGTTGACCTGCACGAATCCGTCGATGACCGGCGGCTCCGGCTCGGCCTCGGTCGGGGCGAACGCGTCGACGACGGAGCCACGGTCGAGCGACTGCACCACCTGGGCGTACCGCCGGGCCTGGCGGGCCTTCTTCGACTGCAGCTGCCCGACGAAGTGCCAGGTCAGGCCGAGGTCCGCCAGTTCGGCGGCCTTCGCCTGCGCCTCCTGGTGGCGGTTCTCCCCCACGTCCGTCACGCCGAGTGCGGCGAGCTCGCGCACGAGTGACGCCGGGTGGTACTTCGTGACGACGACGAGCGTGAGTTCGTCGGGTGAGCGCCCTGCGGCGCGCGCCGCGTCCGCGATGCCGCTCCGGACGGACGCAACGCGCGCCTCCAGTCCGTTGTCGTGAGACGAGGCGGACGGGAGGCGCGTGTCGGCTACCAAGGGTGGGCTACTTCAGGAAGTCGGGGACGTCGAGCTCGTCGTCGTCGTCGAACGCCGGGTCGGCGGCGCGCTGCACCGGCGGCTGGTGCTCCTGCGAGGCCCAGGACGGGCTCGACGTGGTGGAGTCCTCGATCGCGCCGGTCGAGGCGGCGACGGGCGCCGCTGCGCTCGACTCCGGGTCGACGTAGCTCGAGCGACGTTCCTTCTGCTGCTGCGCCGGCTCGCCGCCGTCGAAGCCCGCGGCGATGACGGTCACGCGGACCTCGTCGCCCAGGGTGTCGTCGATGACCGCACCGAAGATGATGTTCGCCTCGGGGTGCACGGCTTCCTGCACCAGACGCGCGGCGTCGTTGATCTCGAAGATGCCGAGGTTCGAACCACCCTGGATCGACAGCAGCACGCCGTGCGCACCGTCGATCGAGGCCTCGAGCAGCGGCGACGCGACGGCGAGCTCGGCCGCCTTGATCGCACGGTCGGCGCCGCGCGAGGAGCCGATGCCCATGAGCGCCGAACCCGCACCCTGCATGACGCTCTTGACGTCGGCGAAGTCGAGGTTGATCAGGCCCGGGGTCGTGATGAGGTCGGTGATGCCCTGCACACCGGCCAGGAGGACCTGGTCGGCCGTGGCGAAGGCCTCGACCATGGAGATGCCGCGGTCGCTGATCTCGAGCAGGCGGTCGTTCGGGACGACGATGAGCGTGTCCACCTCGTCCTTGAGGCCCGCGACGCCGTTCTCGGCCTGCGACTGGCGACGCTTGCCCTCGAAGCTGAAGGGCTTCGTGACGACGCCGATGGTCAGTGCGCCGATGGACTTCGCGATGCGCGCGACGACCGGTGCGCCACCGGTGCCGGTGCCGCCACCCTCGCCCGCGGTGACGAACACCATGTCGGCGCCGGCCAGGGCCTCTTCGATCTCCTCGGCGTGGTCCTCGGCGGCACGACGGCCGACCTCGGGGTCCGCGCCGGCACCGAGGCCGCGGGTGATCTCGCGGCCGACGTCGAGCTTGACGTCGGCGTCGCTGAGCAGCAGCGCCTGGGCGTCGGTGTTGATCGCGATGAACTCGACCCCACGGAGACCGAGCTCGATCATGCGGTTGACGGCGTTGACGCCGCCGCCGCCGACACCGACGACCTTGATGACGGCGAGGTAGTTGTGGTTCGTGGTCACGTCAGTCAGGCCTCCGGTAGAACCCTCAACCTCTACTTGAAGTTCAGGGGCAATGCTGGTAGATGTGGTGCTGGCTCCGACGCTACGGGTGCGTTCGGCGCAGTGTCGCCCCGCCACGCCGCGTGTCGCCGATCAGGTCCGGCAATTCAGTCCTTGGCACGGATCACGCCGTTGTCCGGTGCCGAGACGTCGTACTCGACGACGACGCCGGGGTTCCGCGCCGCGTGGTCCTTGACCAGCGCGGCGAGCAGTTCGGCCTTCGCGACCGAGTCGTCCGGGCTCCCCCACACGACGGTCGAGCCGTCCTTGAGCGTCAGGGTGACGTCGTCGGCCGTCGACCCGGCGACGCGCGTCACCTGGGACCGGACCGTCGAGGGCAGCGCCAGCACGACCTCGGTCATGGTGCGGAAGCTCGAGGACCCTAGACGCGCACGGGCGATGTCGGCGAGCGGCATAGTCGCCGGGCGCTTCGGCGACGACTGGACGACGATGCCCGCGGGGTCGACGAGGTCGAAGGTGCTACCGGAGCGCACCGCGACCACCGGCGTGCGTTCGGTGACCGTGACGACGAGCGTGTGCGGCGGGGCCTCTTCGGTCACGTAGCTCTCGATGAGCGGGAACCCGGCGACGTCCCGTTTGATCGCGTCGAAGTCGAGTCGGGCCAGGGGCGTGCCGATCTGGTCGGACAGGGCCTGACGCAGCGCGGACTCGTCGACGCGGTTCGTGCCCTTGACCTCGATCGTGCGGAGCGCCATCAACGGGGAGAACACCGCGACGAGGATCGAGACCCCGAGCACCAGGACGACGCTCGCCGCCGTGATCCACGCGGCGCGGCGGTGCCGGCTGCGCCGGGTGAACCGGCGGACCTCGGCACGCTCGAGCAGCCGGCGGCGCCGCTTCGCGATGCGCGCCTCGCGGGCGGTCTCGGCAGCGCGCACCCGCGCCCCGATGGGCGCCTCGGAGTGCTGGTCGGTCCGGGAGGCACTGCCCGCGTCGAGCACGTCGGTCACGGTCGCGTCGCGGTCGGCTCCACCGCTCGAGGCCGCTCGGCGTTCCGCGTCGCGGCGGTCGGCCTCCGGGTCCCGGTGGTCCTCGTTCGGCGTGTACTCGCGCAGGCGGTCGGCGACGGTGGAGAGCCCGGCGCCGAACCGGCGTCCGGCGGCACCGGCGAACGCACCGACGCGGTCCCGGTGCGGACCCGAAGTATCGGCGGCGGGCCGGTCCGCGGGGGTGGGCTCGGCGGTGTCGTCGACCGTCTCGTCGACCGGGGCGTCCGGGGCGGACGCGGGACGGGCCTCCCGGTCGTCGGCGACGCGTCCGCGGAACGGCAGCCGCGGCTTCGAGGGACCACGACGCTGCCGGGGCGCTTCCGCAGCCTCGGCCGGGGCGTCCCTGCGGGCGTCCCCCTCGTCGAACCCCTCGGGGCGCTTCACCGGGACGACGCTCCGTCGGTGCCCAGGGCGCCGAGCACCTGCGGGATGATCCGGTACACGTCGCCGCAGCTGAGCGTCATGATGATGTCGCCGTCACGGGCGACCGCGGCCGCGCGGGCCGCCGCTTCGTCCCAGTCGGGGAGGAACTCGACGCGCGACTGGTCGGCGAAGCGTTCCTGCACCAGGGCACCGGTCACGCCGGGCTCCGGGTCCTCGCGGGCGCCGTAGACGTCGAGCACGACCGTGTGGTCGGCGAGCTCCTCGTACACCTTGGCGAAGTCGCCGGCCATCAGGCGGGTGCGCGAGTACAGGTGCGGCTGGTGGATCGCGATGATGCGACCGTCGCCGACGACGTTGCGGGCGGCCTTGAGCGCCGCGGCGACCTCGGTCGGGTGGTGCGCGTAGTCGTCGTAGACCGAGACGCCGCGCTCGACACCGTGCAGCTCGAAGCGGCGCTGGGTGCCACCGAACGCCTCGAGCCCGCGGACCGCGTCGGCCGGGGCGACGCCGAGGCCGGTCAGGACCGCGAAGGCGCCGACGGCGTTGATCGCGTTGTGGCGGCCGGGCACGCGGAGGGTCAGGTGGTACGCCTCGCCACCGGCGCGGAAGTCGACCTCGACGCCAGCCGACTCGGTGATGCCCTCGATGCGGACGTCCGCGTCGACGGCCTCGCCGAACGTGACGATCTCGGGGGCGTCCTGGCGCTGGCGGATGCCGGCCGTGACCGTCTTCGCTCCGGCGTCGTCGCTCGAGATGACGACGCGCTCGCTCGCCTTCGCGGCGAACTCGACGAAGGCCTCGGTGAAGGCCTCCTCGCTGCCGTAGTGGTCCAGGTGGTCGGCGTCGACGTTGGTGATCAGCGCCACGGCGACGTCGTAGAGCAGGAACGAGCCGTCGGACTCGTCGGCCTCGACCACGAACAGGTCGCTGGACCCCGGGGCCGAGCTGGTGCCGAGGGACTGGATGACGCCGCCGTTGACGAAGCTCGGGTCGAGGCCGAGCTCGACCATCGCGGTGACGATCATGCCGGTCGAGGTGGTCTTGCCGTGCGCACCGGCGACCGCGACCAGGCGGTGCTCGGCGATCAGGGCGGCGAGGGCCTGCGAGCGGTGCAGCACGGGCAGACCGCGGCGCTGTGCCTCGAGGAGCTCGGGGTTGTCGGGCCAGAGGGCGCTCGTGACGACGATGGTGTCGGCCTCGCCGACGTTCGCGGCGTCGTGACCGATGTGCACGGTCGCGCCGAGGTCGCGCATCGTGCCGGTCGTCTCCGTCTCGCGGGAGTCGCTGCCCGTCACGCGGTGCCCGGCGGCGAGGAACATCCGGGCGATCCCGCTCATCCCCGCGCCGCCGATGCCGACGAAGTGCACCGTGCCCAGGTCGTCCGGGATCGGCTGGGTCAGGTCCGGCTTGATGGTCATCGTTCCTCCGTGGTGCTGGGGGCCTGCTTCGCGGCGTCGAGGACCAGGTCGGTCATCCGGTCGGCGCCGTCGCGGTGGCCGACACTGCCCGCCCGCACGGTCATGTCCGCGATGCGGGAGCGGTCCTGCAGGATGCTCAGCAGCTGGAACGTCACCCAGTCCTGGTCGAATTCCCCGTCGGCCACCAGGACGGCTCCCCCGGCGTCGACGACGTCCTTCGCGTTGTGGCGCTGCTCACCGTTGCCCACCGGGTACGGCACGAGCACGCTCGGCAGCCCGACGGCGGTCAGCTCGCACACCATGCCGGCGCCGGAGCGCGACACGACGAAGTCGCTCGCCGCGTACGCCAGGTCCATCCGGTCGCAGTAGGGCAGCACGTGGTAGCCGTCGAGGTCGCTCGGGCCGATGTCCGACGCGGCGCCCACGACGTGCAGGACCTGCCAGCCGGCTCCGACGATCGCGGCGGCGGACTTGTTGATCGTCCGGTTGATGCTCCGCGCACCCGAGGAGCCACCGGTCACGAGCAGCACCGGTCGGTCCGGGTCGAGCCCGAACTCGGTGAGCCCCTCGGCCCGGACGGCACGACGGTCGAGCGACTCGATCTCGCGACGGAGCGGCATGCCGACGACGCGGCCGTGACGCAGGCGGGTGTTCGAGAAGGTCAGGCCGACGTGCTCGGTGAGGAAGGCGGCGAGGCGGTTCGCCAGCCCGGGCTTGGCGTTCTGCTCGTGCACGACGATCGGGGTGCCGGTGCGGCGGGCGGCGATGTACGCCGGAGCGGCCGCGTAGCCACCGACACCGAGGACCACCTCGATCTCGTGGTCGCGGATGATCTGCTCGGTCCGCTTGACCGCCGCCTCGAACCGCTGCGGGAAGCGCAGGGCGGCTCCGTTCAGCTTCCGCGGGAACGGCAGGCGCGGGATCGTCAGCAGCTCGTAGCCGCGCATCGGGACGAGACGGGACTCCAGGCCCTCGGCGGTGCCCAGCACGAGCACCTCGGCGCCCGGCTCCCGCTCGGTCAGCCGGTCGGCGACCGCGAGCAGGGGGTTGACGTGGCCGGCGGTGCCGCCGCCGGCGAAGAGGTACTTGCTCACCGCAGTGATCCGTTCGTGGAGGTCCGGCCGAGTGGGGCGTTCGTCAGGCCGGGGTCGTTCTTGCCGGGCAGGTCACGGGCGAAGGAGAGCACGACGCCGATCGCCACCAGGGTCATGATGAGGGCCGAACCACCGGCCGAGATGAGTGGCAGCGGCACACCGAGCACGGGCAGCAGGCCGAGGACGACCGCGATGTTGATGAGCGCCTGGCCGATGATCCACGCGAGGATGCCACCGGTGACGGTCTTCACGAAGGGGTCGCGGGACTGCCGGATGATCTTGATCATGCCGACGGCGAGCACCACGAACAGGCTGAGCACCACGACGGCGCCGATCAGGCCGAGCTCCTCGCCGATGATCGCGAAGATGTAGTCGTTGTCCGCCTCGGGCAGCCACGACCACTTCGCCTTGGAGTTGCCGAGGCCGACGCCGAACACGCCGCCGGACGCGAGCGCCCACATGCCGTGCACGGGCTGCCAGCAGATGTCCTGGTACTGGCTGGTGTCGGTGCACCCGGACAGCCAGGCGCTGATGCGGGTCGAGCGCGAGGCCGAGGCCATCGTCACGAACGGCAGCATCACGGCGAACGCACCGAGGCCGACGAGCAGGTGCCGGGCGCGGACGCCGCCGATGTACAGCGCGCCGAACACCAGGATGAGCATGACCATCGCGGTGCCCTGGTCACCGCCGAGGACGACGAGCCCGAGCGAGAGCATCGAGGCGATCCCGATCGGGATGAACACCTCTTTCCAGTCGTCGAGCTTGTCCCGCTTGACGTAGATGATGGCGCCGATGCCGAGCACCAGGCCGAGCTTCACGACCTCGGACGGCTGCGCGGTGAACGACCCGAGTTCGATCCAGTTCCGGTTGCCCTGGATGTCGATGCCGAGCGGGGTGAACACGAGCAGCTGCAGGACGAGCGCCGCACCGAGCAGCCGCATCGCCCACTTCCGCCAGATCCGGGTCGGGACCCGGCTGGCGATGAGCATGAGCGGCACGCCGAGCACGGCGTACAGGCCCTGGCGGGACGCCGCCCCGAAGAAGTCGTGGGTCGCCGCGTACTCCTCGACGCTCGACGAGGACAGCACCATCACGACGCCGAAGACGACGAGGAACAGCGTGACGCCGAGGATCGTGTAGAAGGTGCTGGACTCCGCGACGAAGACGTTCTTGACGGCGACGATCGCGCCGTTCGTCCGTCGTGGGGTCGTCGCGGTCCGGCCGTTACGGCTGTTCGGAAGATCCGTCGGTGTCGTCGCCATCGACTTCTCCTCCCAGGTGCTCGTTGACCGCGGCTGCGAAACGCTGCCCCCGGTCGGCGTAGGAGCCGAACTGGTCGAACGACGCAGCCGCCGGGGCGAGGAGGACGGTGTCGCCCGGCCTCGCGACCGATGCGGCATGCCGGACCGCCTCGCGCATGACCTGATCAGTGTCCGTCGTCTCGACCTGGAGCACCGGGACCGTGGACGCGTGTCGCGCGAATGCCTCGAGGACCGGGGTCCGGTCGGTGCCGATGACCACGACGGCGCGGACGCCGGGGCCGAAGCGCTCGACCAGCCCGTCGACGTCGACGCCCTTGAACAGACCGCCGACGATCCACACCACGGTGTCGAACGACGCGAGCGACGCGGTGGCGGCGTGCGGGTTCGTGGCCTTGGAGTCGTCGACCCAGGTGATGCCGTCCGCCTGGGCGACGAGCTCGGTGCGGTGGTGGTCGGCGCGGAACGCCCGGACCGCCGACTGGATGGCGCTCGGCTGGACGGTGCCGGCACGGGCCAGGGCAGCGGCGGCCAGGACGTTCATGGTCATGTGCGGGCTGGCGAGCCCGGCGGCCTCGAGGTCGGCGATCGTCGACAGCTCGAGCGCGCTGTTGCGGCGGTCCTCGTTGAAGGCCCGGTCGCACAGGACGTCCTCGACGATGCCGACGTCACCGGGAGCGGGGACGCCGGGGGTGAAGCCGACCGCACGGCAGCCCTCCACCACGTCGGCCTCCTGCACCATCTGCCGGGTGGCCTCGTCCGAGGTGTTGTAGACGCACGCCATCACGGTGCGCTCGTAGACCTTGGCCTTCGCCGCGCGGTACGCCTCGGCGGAGCCGTGCCACTCCAGGTGGTCGTCGGCGATGTTCAGGCAGGCGCTCGCGAGCGGCACCACGGCGCCGTCACCGGAGGTCGCCGCGTAGTGCAGCTGGTGGCTCGAGAGCTCGACGACGAGCACGTCGTAGCCGACCGGGTCGCGGACGACGTCGAGCACCGGCACGCCGATGTTCCCGCACGCGACGGCACGCAGGCCGCCGGCCTCGTACATCGCGGTCGTGAGCTGTGTCGTCGTCGTCTTGCCGTTCGTGCCCGTGATCGTGATCCAGGGGGCCGCGACCGGGCCGCGGACGACCTTGTCGCGCACGCGCCAGGCGAGCTCGATGTCGCCCCAGACGGTGCTGTTCGTCACCGACCACTGCACGGTGGCGTTGTGCGGGGGCAGCCCCGGCGACACGATGACCACGTCGGGTGCCTGCTGCACGAGGGCGTCCGGCACGGTGTCGAGCGGCGTCTGCAGGAATCGCGCACCGATCACGTCGAGCAGCTCGACGCTGTCGGCGGGGGCGTCGGACGAGTAGACCGTCACCTCGCTGCCGAGCTCCACGAGTGTGTCGGCGACCGAGAACCCGGTGGCACCGAGGCCGAGGACGGCGACGTTGAGCCCCTTCCACCCCTCGGAGTACCAGCTGTCGAGGGGCTGGAGGCGGGACGGCGAGGACACCGGGTCAACCAACGCGTGCGATCCATTCGAGGTAGAAGAGTCCGACCCCCGCCGCGACGAAGAGCCCGGCGATGATCCAGAAGCGGACGACGACGGTCACCTCGGCCCACCCCTTCAGTTCGAAGTGGTGGTGCAGCGGACTCATCAGGAAGATGCGCTTGCCGTGGGTGATCTTGAAGTAGGCCCGCTGCAGGATGACGGAGCCGGTGACGATGAAGAACAGGCCACCGATGAGGATGAGCAGCAGCTCGGTACGGCTGAGGATCGCGAGGCCGGCCAGGGCACCGCCGAGGCCGAGCGACCCGGTGTCACCGAGGAAGATCTGCGCCGGCGAGGTGTTGTACCAGAGGAACCCGATGAGCCCACCGCAGACCGCGGCCGCGACCACGGCGAGGTCGAGCGGGTTCGAGACGGTGTAGCAGGCGTGGGCGGTGTTCGAGTCGAGCCGTGCCCCGCCGCAGATCTGGTTCGACTGCCAGAAGCCGATGATGACGTACGAGCCGATCGCCAGGATGCTCGACCCGGTGGCCAGGCCGTCGAGCCCGTCGGCCACGTTCACGCCGTTCGACGTGGACACCGTCAGCAGGACGATCCAGGCGAGGAACAGCACGGTGCCGATGACGGTGCCGAGCGCCATGAAGTCGAGCCACGGCACGTCGCGGATCGCCGAGATCATCGTGGACGCCGGCGGCTTGCCGTTCGACGTGGGCACGACCAGGGCGATCGTCGCGAAGATGACGCCGACGATGACCTGGCCGAGGATCTTGGCCCAGCCGCCGAGCCCGAGGCTCCGCTGACGGCGCACCTTGAGGAAGTCGTCGATGAAGCCGACGAACCCGAGCCCGACCATCAGGAACAGCACGAGCAGCCCGGACAGCGTGATCGAGTCGCCTCCGATCAGGTGGCCGACGAAGTACCCGATCACCGCACCGATGATCAGCACGATGCCACCCATGGTGGCGGTCCCGCGCTTGGTGTGGTGGGACTGCGGACCGTCATCACGGATGAACTGCCCCCACCCGAGACGGTGGAAGAGCTTGATGAAGGACGGGGTGAGCAGCAACGTGAACACCAGCGACGTGGCGCCGGCGATGAGGAGCGCGATCATTCGGTGACACCTCCGAGGCGGTCGCCGAGGAATCGCAGTTCGGCAGACTTCGAGGACTTGACGAGGACGACGTCGCCGGGGCGGAGCATCTCCTGCATGGCACGGACGGCGTCGTCGACGTCCTCGATGTACACGGACTCGCCGTCCCACGATCCCTCGAGGGTGGCGGCCTGGTGGATGGGCATCGCGCCGCGGCCGACGACCACGAGCTGTCCGATGCCGAGGCGGACGACGAGCCGACCGATGCGGTCGTGCTCCTCGACGGAGTACTCACCGAGCTCGGCCATCTCACCGAGCACGGCGACGGTCCGCTCCCCCGGTCGCACGATCTGCGCCAGGGTCCGCAGCGCCGCCGCGGTGGAGTCGGGCGACGCGTTGTACGCGTCGTTGATGACGGTGACGCCTTCGGGGCCGCCCTGGAGCAGCTCCATGCGCCAGCGCTCGGCGCGCGTCATCGACGCGAGCGCCGCGGCGCCGTCGGCGAGCGGGACGCCCCACAGGTGGGCGACGGTGAGCGCGGCGGACGCGTTCATGGCGTGGTGCTCACCCAGGATCGCGAGGCGCACGTCGACGTGATCCGGGCCTCCAGACAGGGTCGCGTCCGTCGGACGGTCGCCTTCGTGGCGGACGGGAGGCGCGGCGAGGGTGAAGCGGGTACCGCTGCGGTCCGTCTCGATGCCGGTGATGCGGTAGTCGGCGTCCGTCGACGTGCCGAAGCCGACCACGCGCGCGGCCGTCAGGTCGCGCATCGACGCGACGCGGTCGTCGTCGACGTTGAGCAGGGCCGTGGCGGTCTCGGGCAGGTCGGTGACCATCTCGGACTTCGCGCGCTGCGTCGCCTCGATGCCGCCGAACTCGCCGGCGTGCGCGAGGCCCACCTTGAGGACGACGCCGAGGTCGGGCTCGGCGATCGAGACGAGCTTGGCGATGTGGCCGACGCCGCTCGCGCCCATCTCGACCACGAGGTACCGGGTGTCGTACGTCACTCGGAGCATCGAGATCGGTGCGCCGACGTGGTTGTTGAACGAGCCCTCGGGCGCGACGGTCGCGCCGTGCTGCTCGAGGATCGTGCGGAGCATGTTCTTCGTGCTCGTCTTGCCGTTCGAGCCGGTGATGCCGACGACCCGCAGGGGTGCCGGGCGACCGTCGGCGTCGACGCGGTCCGCGGTGCTCATCCGGACGCGCGTGACGACCTCGTGCGCGAGCGCGGCGAGGGCCTCGTACCCGTCGGCGACGACGATCTGCGGCGCGGTCGTGTCCACGCGCTCGGGCGTGATCACCAGGGCGGCACCGGCGTCGACCGCTGCGGGCACGAAGCGTCGGCCGTCGGTGACCTCACCGGGGAGGGCGAAGAAGACGCTGCCGGGGCGGACCAGGCGGGAGTCGGTCTCGACCGAGCCCTCGACGACCAGGTCGCCGGGCTCGGCGACGTCGGTCGCCTGCGCGCCGCCGATCAGCTCGCCGCCGACCGCGGTGGCGATCTCGGCGAGGGTCATGGCGATCATCGGACGTCCTCCGCCGGACCGGAGTTCGGCTCCCAGCCGGCCTCGCGCAGGGCCACGCGGGCCTCGTCGCGGGCGGAGTACGGCGTGCGGACGCCCTGGATGTCGCGGTAGTCCTGGTGGCCCGGGCCGGCCCAGAGGATCGAGTCCCCCTCGCCGACCAGGCTCACGGCCGTGCGGATGGCGGCCTCGGGCGGGCTGACCTCGTGGATCTCGTGGTCGGGGTACGCCGCACGTGCGGCGTCGACCAGGGTCTTCCGGATCGACGCGGCGTCCTCGAAGCGGGGGTGGTGGTCGGTGACGACGAGGATGTCGCTGCCGGCCGCGGCCACGCGGGCCATGTCGCCGCGCTTCGTCGTGTCGCGGTCGCCGTCGGCGCCGAACAGCATGAGGACCTTGCCGGAGGTGAACTGCCGGACCGCGGCGAGGGTGTTCTCGAACGCGTCGGCGCTGTGGCCGAAGTCGACGTAGACGCTCGGGCCGTGCTCGCCGGAGACACGCTCGGTGCGGCCGGGCAGGTAGCACTCGATGGCGGAGACGCGGTGGGTCTCGCCGTCACGCTCGCTCGCGTCGTCCTCGTCGGGGTAGCGGCGGTGGTTGCTCTCCAGCGCGTGCGCGATGGCACCCAGCTCGAAGCCGCCCTCGACGAGCATGACGATCGCGAGTGCCGCGTTCGCCGCCATGTGCCAGCCGATCAGCGGCACACGGGTGGTCAGCTCACGGCCCTCGGGGCCGGTCAGACGGAACTCGGTGTAGGCGGCGTGTGCCTCGACGATGTCGACGTGCCACTCGGCCTCGACGTCGGGGTGCACGGTGATCGTGGTGACCGGGATGCGGGAGTCCTGCACCACGCGGTGGCCCCAGTCGGTGTCCAGCGAGACGACGCCGCGACGGGCGTGCTCGGGCTGGAACAGCGGGAGCTTCGCCTGGTAGTACTCCTCCATGTCGGCGTAGTCGTCGAGGTGGTCGTGCGACAGGTTGGTGAAGGCCGCGACGTCGAAGACGATGCCGTCGACGCGGTGCCGGCTGAGGGCCTGGGCACTGACCTCGACGGCGACCGCGCGGACCTCGCTCTCGCGCATGCGTGCGAGGAGCGCGTGCATCTCGCTGGCCTCGGGCGTGGTCAGGCGGCTCGTCACGCTGAGCGAACCGATGTGGCGCTCGGCGGTCGAGCTCAGGCCGGTGACCAGGCCGAGCTGCTTGAGGATGCCCTCGAGGATGTAGGACGTGCTCGTCTTGCCGTTCGTGCCGGTGACGGCGAACAGCTGCGGCAGGTCGGTGGCCTCGTCGGGGTGCGTGCGGTAGACCCACGCCGCGACGTCGCCGAGGGCGGCGCGGGGGTCGTCGACGACGAGCACCGGCAGCCCGGACGGCTCGACCAGTGCGACGCCGTCCTGGTCGGTCAGGACGGCGACGGCGCCGCGCTCGGCGGCCTCCGTCGCGAACTGTGCGCCGTGCCGGTTCGCACCGTGCACGCCGACGAACAGGTCACCCGGCTGCACCTCGGTGGCGCTCAGGGTGACACCGGTGGTCTCGATGCTGTCGACCGAGCCGACGACTCGCAGACCGAACGCGTTGGCGAGTTCGGAGACGGCCCTCGGGGTCGGGTGTTCGGGTCGGAGGACCGGGGGGATCCGTGCGGACAAGTGTTCCTTCTTCCTCACCACGTGGACGGGTAGAGCTTCGCCTCGGACGCGGAGGGGGCTACTCGGTACTTCTCGAGCACCTGGGACATGAGTGTGCGGAACGCCGGAGCCGCTCCGCTGGACCACTTGTTGGTCTGCGGCTTCGTGAACGTCACCGTGACAACATACTGGGGGTCTTCGGCGGGTGCCATTCCGGCCACCGACGTGATGCGCTGACCGCCGTAGCCCTGCGACCCCTCGGCCACCTCGGCGGTCCCCGTCTTCGCGGCGATGTTGTAGCCGGAGATCGGCTTCATGCCCACCAGCGTGCCACCCGTGACGACGCTCTGCAGCATGTCGGTGACCTGCGTGGCGGCGGCTGCGGAGACGACCCGCTGCTTCTGCACGTCGGGCGCGTCGATCGTCTTGCCGTCGGCCGTGGTGCAGCCCTTGACGAAGTGCAGCGGGATCCGGACACCGTCGTTCGCGATCGTCTGGAACACGCTCGCGACCTGCACGGCCGTCGTCGAGATGCCCTGACCGAACATCGAGTTGATGTTCGTCTGCTGGTCCCAGTTCGGGCTCGTGCCGTAGTCCATCGAGGGCTGGCCCGGGTAGTCGATGGCCGTCTCCGGCTCGAACAGCCCGAACTTCTTCATGTAGTCGAAGCGCTGCTGGGCGGTCAGCCGTGCGCCGAGCTCGGTGATGCCGACGTTCGACGAGTTCTGCAGGATGCCGGTGAGCGTGAGGTTCTCGGTGGGGTGGAACTCCGAGTCGTGGATCGTGCCGCCCCAGGGGAACGTGCGCGAGTACGGCACGACCGCCTGGTCGGTGGGGTTCGACTTGCCCTGGTCGAGCAGCGCGGCGGCGATGGCGGCCTTGATCGTGGAGCCTGGCTCGTACGACGCCGTCAGGGCACGGGAACCGAAGGCGCCCTTGTCGGTCGTGGCGTCGACGTCGTTCGGGTCCACCGTCGGGTAGTCGGCGACCGCGAGCAGCTCACCCGTCTTGACGCTCGTGACCGTCGCCGTCGCGGACTCCGCCTGCAGGGTCTTGGCGGCGGACGCGATGGTCTGCTGCGCCATGTACTGCAGGTCGCTGTCGATCGTGGTCTCGAGCGTGCCGCCGTCCTTGGCCTTCTTCGTGGTGACGGTGCTGCCCGGGAGCTGCACGCCGTCCTCGCCGCGCTCGTACGTCTCCGACCCGTTCGTGCCCGCCAGGCACTGGTTGTAGGAGTACTCCAGGCCGGCCTGGGCACCGTCGGTGCCCATGAAGCCGGTCAGGTTGCCCGTGGTCGCACCCGTCGGGTACACCCGCGCCGCCTGTGGCTCCGGGTACAGCCAGGGGATGCCGAGTGCCCGCACGGCCTCGTAGTGCTGCACGTCGAGGCCCTTGACCAGGTACGCGAAGTCGGACTTCGGGTTCGCGGCGATGTTCTTCCGCATGGTCGCGACATCGCCGCCGGAGGCCTTCGCCAACGCGCTGAGGGCGGTGCCGACGCTGACGTCCTTGATGCGGGTGCCACCGAGCTTGCCCTTGAACTGCTTGACCAGGCGCGGCGAGGTCGTGATGTTGTACCGGGTCACGCTGTCGGCGAGTTCGGTGCCGTTGCGGTCCACGATCGACCCACGGGTGCCGTAGATCGTCACGGGGATGCTGCGCTTCTGGGCCGACGCCTTGTTCAGCTCGGACGCCTGGACGACCTGGATGTCGACGAGCCGCACCACGAACACCCCGACGAGGGCGATCACGGCGAGCATCACGATGCTGTAGCGCAGGCGTCGGTTGCGGATCGTCTTCGTCACGCGGTGCGGTCCTTCCCGGGCGGTGCTGAGGGTGCGGCGGACCCGCCGGTCACCGGGTGGAGGGCGCCTGGAGCGGGTTCGCGTCGGACTCTACGGACGACTTCGCCGTCCCCTGGTCCGACGCGCTGGCGCCGCTCGTCTTCTCAGACGTGGCGGTGCTGTCGGTGGATCCCGCGGTACCCGTGGCGCCCGACGAGTCCTTCGTGCTCGACGTGCCCGACGTGTCCGTCGTGCTCGTCGTGCCCGTCTCCTTGCTGGTGGAGGTGTCCCCCGGCTTCGTGGCCAGCGGGACGTCGTTCAGCAGCGAGTTCGGCACCTGGTTCTCGGTGGACGCCGTGGCCTCGTCGGGCTTCGCCGGCGTCGGCGTGCCGTACACCCGACCGGTCTTCGGGTCGAGGTACACGGGTGTCGAGTTGGCGATCATGCCGAGCGACTGCGCGTTGCGGGCCAGGTTCTGCGGTGAGTCGAGGACCCGGAGCTGCTCGGACAGCGACTGCTGCGTGCGGGACAGGTTCGTCTGCTCGGCCGACAGCGAGTTGAGCGTGTAGGCGCCCTGGCTGAGCACCATGCTGATGCCGAGCTGGGCCAGCAGCAGGATCCCGAGCGCGGCGACGGCCACCACGGCGTACCCGATGCGGGGGCGTGCCCGGCGCTGGGCCGCGGTCGGGGTGACCTCGACCAGCTCGGGGCGGTGCTGACGGTCGGGGCGCGGGGCCCGCGACGGGACGACCGCAGGGTCGACGAGTGCGAGGTTCGTGCTCATGTCAGTTCCGGATCCGCTCGGCCGCGCGCAGGCGCACGGGGGTTGCTCGGGGGTTGGCGGCGCGTTCGGCCTCGTCGGCCAGCTCGGCGCCCTTGACGATCAGGGAGAAGGTCGGGGCGTGCTCGGGCAGCTCCACCGGCAGGCCGGCGGGGGCGCTCGACTTCGTGCGCTCCACCAGGGCCCGCTTGACGATGCGGTCCTCGAGGGACTGGTACGACTCGACGACGATCCGGCCGCCGACCGCGATGGCGTCCAGCGCCGCCGGGATCGCCCGCTCGAGCACGCTGAGTTCGGCGTTGACCTCGATGCGGAGTGCCTGGAAGACGCGCTTGGCCGGGTGCCCCTGACGCTGGATGGCGACCGGGGTCGCGTCGTGGAGCACCTGGACCAGGTCACCGGACATCTCGAACGGCTTCGTCGCCCGCCGCTCGACGATCGCTCGGGCGTAGCGGCCGGCGAGCTTCTCCTCGCCGTAGCGCTGGAAGATGCGGCGGAGTTCGCCCTCGTCGTAGGTGGCCAGGACGTCGGCGGCGGTCTGCCTCTCGGTCCGGTCCATGCGCATGTCGAGCGGTGCGTCCTGGCTGTACGCGAACCCGCGCTCGGCCCGGTCGAGCTGCAGCGAGCTCACGCCGAGGTCGAACAGCACGCCGTCGACCTTCGTGAAGCCCTCGCCCTCGATCGCGTCGACGATGCCGTCGTACACGGTGTGCACGAGGCGGACACGGTCGCCGAAACGGGCCAGGCGCTCCCCCGCGATGCCGAGTGCGTCGGTGTCGCGGTCGAGTCCGATGAGCGTGAGTTCCGGGAACCGCTCGAGCAGGCCCTCGGAGTGGCCGCCCATGCCGAGCGTGGCGTCGACGACGACCTTGCCCGGTCCCTCGAGCGTCGGCGTGAAGAGGTCGACGATGCGCTGGAGCATCACCGGCGTGTGCGGGAAGCGTGGCGTCTCGTTGTCGTTGTCGGCCATGTGCAGCCCCTCGTCTCCTGGGCCGTGGGTCCGGATCCCCATCCATGCGACCTGACACCGGGGAAGTGGCGTCAGGGCTTCACGGCTGGGAGTCCCGATCCGCGGATCAGAAGATCCCCGGGATCACCTCCTCGTCGTTGTCGGCGAATGCCTCTTCGGCTTCGGCGTAGTAGGCCTCCCACGCGGGGGTGGACCAGATCTCGGCACGGTCACCGCTGCCGATGACCGTGAGGTCCCGCTCGAGCCCCGCGTACTCGCGGAGGTTCTGCGGGATCGTCACGCGGTTCTGCTTGTCGGGCTGTTCGGCGCTGGCCCCCGAGAGGAACAGACGCATGTAGTCCCTGGTGCGCTTCGACGTCATCGGGGCGGTCCGGATGCGCTCGTGGAGTTCCTCGAACGTCCGGGCGCTGAAGACCACGACGCAGCGTTCCTGGCCGCGGGTCATCACGAGCCCGCCGGACAGTTCGTCCCGGAACTTGGCGGGGAGGATCACGCGACCCTTCTCGTCGAGCTTCGGGGCATGAGTACCGAGCAGCACGTCGGGCCTCCCCTCCGCTCCACCGGACCGTTGCGAGCCCCACTTTACTCCACTCCCCTCCCCTCGACCAGGAATCCGCTCTCTTTTCCGCCCGCGACACCCCTACTGGGGGCATCGAGGCCGGAATGCAGCCCGCGGGGATGAGCGCGGATGCCCGGATCCATGCGGTTTGCGAGCGCCAGAGCAGCCGTGGAGGAAAGTGGAGGACTTTCGCAGCCGGTGGAGCGCCCCGGGGCGCGCCGCGGGCACTCGACGCCGAGCGGGCACGAACCGTCGCTCGCGCGGGCCCCAGCCGACAGTTCCTGCACCCTCGGCGTCCACCGCATGGCATGTCGTGACCACTCGCGCACGCACCGGCGGCGGTCCACCCCGGCCTCCCCGGCCTGGGAGGCCCGTCCCACCCCCGCCGCGGAGCGCACACGGGCGCACGGTCGGCTCCACCACGCCCGGCCGCCGGTCAGCGCGTGGTCACGACGTACCGCCGCCGCGACGCCGAGTGGTCACGAACTGTCGCTCGCGCGGGCCCCAGCCGACAGTTCGTGCGACCTCGGCGGCCGGCACGCGGCATGTCGTGACCACTCGCGCCGGCACGACCCCGGCACGACCCCGGCCCGCCCCACCCACAGGCCCCCGGGGAACACGAAACGGGGCCGACCCGAAGGCCGACCCCGTGGAGGAGTGTGGAGGGAGTCCTGGTGACCCCCGTCAGCTACTGACTCTGGTCGTTGCGCTTGTCCCAGCGCTCGTTCATCCGGTCCATGAAGGACCCGCCGCCACCGGCGGACGGACGCGCCGACCCACCGGACGCGGGCTTGCCCGGCCGAGCGGGCTTCGCCTTCGGGGCACGCATGCCCGGGCGCAGTGCGAACAGGACACCGGCGAGCATCACGACGAAGCCGAGGATGCCCAGCAGCGGCGCCTTGATCACCAGGCCGACGATGACGATGGCGACCCCGGCGAGTGCGCCGAGGACACCGAGCGTGATGGCTGTGTACGTCGGACGACCCTGTCGACGTGTGACACGAGCCACGAAATCGGAATCGTTCTGGTAGAGGCTGCGCTCCATCTCTTCGAGAAGGCGCTGCTCCTGTTCCGAGAGCGGCATCTTGGTTCCCTCTGTTCCTGGGATCGACGCGGGGTTGAAAAACGCGGGTTGAGTGGACCGATTCTATGCCTCGACCACTCCACTAGGGTAGGGATCGTGGCTGAGAGTACGCGATTAGTGGACCTCGTATCGGCGCGTATCGACCGGGCACTCGACGAGCAGCGTGAACGGCTCCTCGCGATCAGCCCCGACCTCGCGCCGTTCGACCGGTACGCCCGAGACCTGTTGTCCGGCGGCAAGCGCTTCCGGGCGCTGTTCTGCTACTGGGGATGGCAGTCGGTGGCGGGCCGTTCGGGCTCGTTCGACCCGCTGGCCGAAGGGTCCCGGCAGACCACCGCCGAGGCCGTCGTCACGGTCGCCGCAGCGCTCGAGGTCTTCCACGCCGCAGCCCTGGTGCACGACGACATCATGGACCGCTCGGACACCCGTCGTGGGCGTCCGGCCGCGCACCGCCGCTTCGAGTCCCTGCACGAGGAGTCCGGCTTCGTCGGCGACCGCGGGCAGTACGGCACGAACTCCGCGCTGCTCCTCGGCGACCTGCTGCTCTCGCTGAGCGACTCGGTCTTCGACGAGGGCCTCGCGCTCCTCGACCCGGTGCGGGCCCGCATCGTCCGCCAGGAGTTCCACGCGATGCGCCTCGACGTCACGGCGGGGCAGTACCTCGACGTGCACGAGGAGACCGCCTGGCCCGTCATCGACGAGTCCGAACACCTGCTCCGCGCCCAGCGCGTCATCGTCTTCAAGTCGGCGAAGTACTCGATCGAGGCCCCGCTGGTCATCGGCGCCCTGGTCGCCGGCGCGAGCGACTCCCAGCTCGAGGGCCTCCGCGCCTTCGGACTCCCCCTCGGCGTGGCGTACCAGCTCCGCGACGACATGCTCGGGGTCTTCGGTGACCCCGAGGTCACCGGCAAGCCGGCCGGCGACGACCTGCGCGAGGGCAAGCGCACCGTCCTCATCGCCTCGGCGCGCAAGACGCTGGCGAGCGGCCCGCGGCAGCTCCTGGACGAGCTCCTCGGCGACCCCGACCTCGACGAGGAGCAGGTGCAGATGCTCCGCGCGACCCTCACCGAGTCCGGTGCCGTGGCCGCCGTGGAGCGGTCGATCGAGCGGCACGTCCAGCGCGCCAAGGCGGCACTGGACGCCTCGCCGCTGACACCATCGGCACGCGAGCAGCTCGCGTCGCTGGCCGACACGGTCAGCCGCCGGTCGTCCTAGACACACCCCCAGGACAGACGGGAGGCCCGGTGCCAGCTGGCACCGGGCCTCCCGTCTGTCCGGAACGCGTCTAGAGCAGCGACTGGGCGATGCGACGCACCTCGGCCTTGCGACCGGCGCGCAGCGCCGCGATCGGCGTGGTGCCCATCGCGTCGTCGACGGTGAGCATCCAGCGCACCGCCTCGTCGTCGGTGAAGCCGTTGTCGCCGAGCACGATCAGCGTGCCGCGGAGTTCGGGCATGGGCTCGCCGTCCTCAAGGAACTCGACGGGCACGCGCAGCACACCACCGACGCGGGCTGCGAGCAGGGTCTTCTGCTCGAAGAGTCGGTGGATCCGTCCGGGGCTGGTGCTGAACATGTCCACCAGCTCGGGGACGGTCAGCCAGCGTTCGGAGAGGGACAGGTCGTCGACGGGTGCGGCACTCACACGCCCATGGTGCCAGAGTGACCGCCGGAGTGAATCCGCCTCGTTCGTCACATTCGTCACATCCACCCCATCTGACTCTCTGGTTGACTTGGGAATCAGGCCATGCCAGCGTTGTGGCACCTGTGAGTGCGCGCATGCGTGCGCACGGCTCAGTCGAGATCAGGAGAAACCCGTGGACCACGCTGCAGACGAAGTCGCCCGGCGCGCACGATCCGCCCGGTTCGCCACCATGCCCATCGTCCTCGCGGGCACCATCGCCGTGACCGCCGGACTGACCGGCCCGGTCGCGCACGCCGAGCCGCGGCACGACGACGCCGACGCGAACCACAAGCGCCACGTCGACCAGGACCGCGCCGTGACCGACCGCCCGGTGTTCGGCACCGCCGTCGCTCGGCCGTCGCAGACCGTCGTGCGGACCGTCGCCGCGACCACGAAGGCCCCCACCACATACACCGTCCACCACGGCGACACGGTCTCGGGCATCGCCGCCCGCTTCGGCCTGTCGGCGCAGGAGATCCTCGTGCGCAACGGCCTCGGCTGGAACACGATCATCCACCCCGGACAGACGCTCCACCTGGCGTCGACCCCCGCCGTCACCACCGCCGCGGTCCGGACCTCCGGGTCGACCGGCGGCTCCGGCTCGGACACCTCGAGCTACCACGTGAAGCACGGCGACACCGCCTCCGGCATCGCATCCCGCGTCGGCGTGTCGACCACGGCGCTCCTCAGCGCGAACAATCTGTCGCAGCGCAGCGTCATCTACCCCGGCCAGACGCTGCGGGTGCCGCACGGCACGTCGTCGACGCCGTCGGTCTCCACCGCCTCGGCCCCGTCGACCAAGTCGAGCGTGAAGATCAGCGCCGGCGACACCGTGGCCTCGATCGCCGCCGCGCACCACGTCTCGGTCAAGTCGCTCCTGTCGGCGAACGGCCTGTCGTACACGAGCACGATCTACGCCGGCAAGACACTCGTCATCCCGTCGTCGAACGCCACCGCCGCGCCCGCGGTCGCTGCCAGCGCTGCGGTGAGCGGCGCCGTCGGCCTGAGCGCCGAGCAGCGCCAGAACGCCGCGACCATCGTCGCCGTGGGTCGATCGCTCGGAGTCCCGGACCGCGGCATCGTCGTGGCCCTCGCCGCCGCGATGCAGGAGTCGAGCCTCCGGAACCTGCCGCACGGCGACCGCGACTCGGTCGGCCTGTTCCAGCAGCGGCCGAGCCAGGGTTGGGGCAGCGCGGCGAAGCTGCAGGACCCGGCGCACGCCACCGCGCTGTTCTTCGGCGGGCGGAACAACCCGAACGCCGGCAAGACCCGCGGGCTGCTCGACGTGCCCGGCTGGTCCTCGATGAGCATCACCGACGCGGCCCAGGCCGTGCAGCTCTCCGCCTACCCGAAGGCCTACGCCACCTGGGCGAGCGCCGCCGAGGGCTGGCTGGCGACCCTCTGAGCCTCATCCGGAAGATCGAGATTGGGTCACGGCCGGTGCGCCGGTGCGTCCGAGTGCGGTCTCGATTCGTAGAATGCCGCCGATGACCACCAACGCCGCCACGGACCCGATGATCGGTCGCATGATCGATCAGCGGTACCGCGTCCGCTCCCGCATCGCGCGCGGGGGCATGGCGACCGTCTACCTCGCGACCGACGTGCGCCTCGAGCGACGCGTCGCGATCAAGATCATGCACGGGCACCTGGCCGACGACCAGGCCTTCCGTGAGCGCTTCATCCAAGAGGCCCGTTCGGCCGCCCGGCTGTCGCACCCGAACCTGGTGGGCGTCTACGACCAGGGCGCCGAGGGCGAGATCGCCTACATCGTCATGGAGTACATCCCCGGCATCACGCTGCGGGACCTGCTGCAGGAGCACCACGCCCTGACGCCCGAGCAGGCGACGGACATCCTGCGCGCCGTGCTGGCCGGCCTCGCCTCGGCCCACCGCGCCGGGATCGTGCACCGCGACCTGAAGCCCGAGAACGTCCTGCTCGCCGACGACGGTCGCATCAAGCTCGGCGACTTCGGCCTGGCCCGGGCCACGACCGCGAACACGGCGACCGGCGCGGCACTGCTCGGCACGATCGCCTACCTGTCCCCCGAGCTCGTGACCCGCGGCGCCGCCGACTCGCGCAGCGACATCTACGCGCTCGGCATCATGCTCTACGAGATGCTCACCGGCGAGCAGCCCTACAAGGGCGAGCAGCCGATGCAGATCGCCTACCAGCACGCCAACGACTCCGTGCCGGCACCGAGTGCCGCCGTGGCCGGGGTGCCGCCGGAGCTCGACGAGCTGGTCGCCTGGTCGACCGCACGCGACCCCGAGGACCGCCCCCGCGACGCCCGCGAGATGCTCGACCACATGTCGGGCAACCAGCAGCGTGCGACCGGCCAGTACCGCACGGCCGTGCTCCGCCCCGAGAACGGCACCGCGATCCTGCCCTCCGGTGGTGCCGGCACGCTCGGCGCCGCAGCGGCCGCCGCCTCGGTCGGGGCTGCAGGAGCCGCAGGTGCGGACGAGACCGCCATCATCGACCGGTCCGGCGACCGGGACACCGGCGACCGCGGTCGAGCGCCCGCCCGTGCGCGTGGCAACGCCCCGGGCCCCCGTCGCACCGGGGCCCAGCCGGGCGTGCTCTCCCCCGCCGGACAGCGGCTCGCCGACCAGTCGGCGAAGCGTCGGAAGCGCGGCTGGATCCTGCTGTCCGTGGTCGTCGTGCTCGCGCTGATCGGAGCCGGCTTCGGCTGGTACTTCGGCCCGGGGCCGGGTGGCAACGTGCGGATCCCGGAAGTCACGGGCAAGTCGGTCTCGCAGGCCCGGCAGCTGCTCGAAGCACAGGGCCTGCAGGCGGCGTCGAAGACCGGGACACGGTTCGACGCCGTCGTCGCGAAGGGGCAGGTCTCCACGACGAAGCCGGCCGCGGAGCGCGAGGTGCAGAGGGGCACGGCGGTGCAGATCGTCGTGTCGAACGGCCCCCGGATGATCCCGCTGCCGGCGATCGTCGGCCAGCCGCTCTCCACCGTGACGGCCGCGCTCGACGACGACTTCGAGCTGCAGGACGACCGGTACGAGTTCTCCGCCGATGCCCCGAAGGACACCGTGGTCGCGGCGACCGGTCGGGCGTCCGGCGGCAAGGCCCTCGACCTCACGACCGTGCAGGCCTACGGCGAGACCGGGCCGGTCACCCTGACCGTCTCGCTCGGGCCGGTCCCCGACGTCGTCGGCAAGACGGTCGACGAGGCCTCCGCCGCTCTCGACGACGTCGGACTGATCCTCGGCGCCCGCACCGAGGAGTACAGCGACACCGTGCCCTCGGGCCAGATCGTCTCCGCCGCCGTGCAGGACTCCCCCGCCGTGCGCGGGTCGGCGGTGGACGTCGTCGTGTCGAAGGGGCCGACGCCGATCACCGTGCCGGACCTCGGAGCGGAGCGGCCCACGATCAACGAGGCGACGAAGACCCTCGAGGACCTCGGCCTCAAGGTGTCCGTGCCCGACTGCACGAACATCCTCTGCGGCTTCTACGACTGGAAGTCGAAGCTGCCCGTCACCGGCACCGATCCGGGGGCCGGCGCCACCGTCTACCGCGGCGACACGATCACCCTGTCCTACGACCAGTAGGTGCGGACACCGCACCCTCGGCCCTGGACGCGACCCCAGGACGGACGGGAGGCCCGTGGCGGCGCCGTCACGGGCCTCCCGTCCGACACACGAAAGCGACAGAACCCCGCGGACATGCCGCGGGGTTCTGTCGCTTCGGCGAAACGGTTCCTGCGTTACGAGCGGTCGGGCTGGTGCGCGCCGAGTTCCTCGGCCACCAGGAAGGCGAGCTCGAGGGACTGCATGTGGTTGAGGCGCGGGTCGCACAGCGACTCGTAGCGGGTGGCGAGGGTGGCCTCGTCGATGTGCTCCGAGCCGCCGAGGCACTCGGTGACGTCGTCACCGGTGAGCTCGACGTGCATGCCACCCGGGTACGTCCCGACCTGGCGGTGGGCCTCGAAGAAGCCGAGGACCTCGTCCACGACGTCGTCGAACCGGCGGGTCTTGTAGCCCGTCGGCGTGGTCAGGCCGTTGCCGTGCATCGGGTCGGTGACCCACAGCGGGTTGGCGTCCATGCCCTTGATCGCCTCGAGCAGCTTGGGCAGCTCGTCGCGGATCTTGCCCGCACCCATCCGCGTGATGAAGGTCAGGCGACCCGGCTCGCGGTTCGGGTCGAGCTTGTCGACGAGCGCCTTCATGTCGTCGACGCTCGTCGTCGGGCCGAGCTTCACGCCGATCGGGTTGCGCACCCGCGACAGGAAGTCCACGTGGGCGCCGTCGAGGTCGCGCGTGCGCTCACCGATCCAGATGAAGTGACCGGACGTGTCGTACGCCAGACCGGAGCGCGAGTCGATGCGGGTCATCGGGCGCTCGTAGTCCATCAGCAGCCCCTCGTGCGAGGCGTAGAACTCGACGTGCTTGAGCGCCTCGAAGTCGGCACCGCAGGCGTCCATGAAGCGGATCGCGCGGTCGATCTCCTTGGCGAGGTGCTCGTAGCGGGCGTTCGCGGGGTTCGAGGCGAAGCCCTTGTTCCACGAGTGCACCTGGCGCAGGTCGGCGAAGCCCCCCTGCGTGAAGGCACGGACGAGGTTCAGCGTCGAAGCGGCGGTGTGGTACCCCTGCACCAGGCGGCGCGGGTCGGCCGTCCGGCTCTCCGGCGTGAAGTCGTAGCCGTTCACGATGTCACCGCGGTACGCGGGCAGCGTGACGTCACCACGGGTCTCGAAGTCGCTCGAGCGGGGCTTGGCGAACTGCCCGGCCATGCGCCCCATCTTGATGACGGGCATCGAGGCGCCGTAGGTCAGCACGACGGCCATCTGCAGGATCGTCTTGACCCGGTCGCGGATGGAGTCGGCGGTGGCACCGGCGAAGGTCTCGGCGCAGTCACCGCCCTGCAGCAGGAACGCCTTGCCCTGGGCGGCCGCGGCGAGCCGCTCACGCAGCTTGTCGACCTCGCCCGCGAACACGAGCGGCGGGAGCGTGGCGATCTCGGCCGAGGCGGCCTCGGCCGCGGCGGCGTCCGGCCAGGTCGGCTGCTGCTTGATCGGGAGCGTCCGCCAATAGTCGAGCCCCTCGATGACGTCCGGATCCTGCAGGGCGACGAAGTCGGTCGACTCGGGCAAGGGCGTTACCTCGGTGTTCTGTGCGGGCGGCCCGACGACGCTGACCGGCACCGGGCCGCGCGTCGTCGATGGGCGTCCTGGCGGGGTGCCGGGACCATCAGAGCCTAACGTGCAGGCGTCGACTTCCGTTCCCGCATGACGGCCTCGCGCGCGGAGCTCGCCCGCTCCTTCACGCTGGTGGCGTAGACGTCCACGTACTCCTGTCGGCTCAGGCCGGCGAGCTCGTGCATGACCTCGTCCGTGACGCTGCGGAGGATGAAGCGGTCGGTCTCGAACCCCTGGAACCGCGAGAAGTCGAGCGGCTTGCCGAACACGACACCGACGCGCTTGATCTTCGGGAAGCGCTGCCCGATCTGCTGCACCTCGCGCGTGCCGACCATGGCCACGGGGACGACGAGCACGCGCCCCTCGAGGATCATCCGGGCGATGCCGGTGCGGCCGCGGTAGAGCTTGCCGTCGGGGCTGCGGGTGCCCTCGGGGTAGATGCCGAGCTGCTCACCGCGCGCCAGGACCTGCAGGCCGGTGCGGAGCGATGCCTCGGACGCCTTGCCGCCGGAGCGGTCGATCGGCAGCTGGCCGATGGCGTTGAAGAACGTCTTCGTCGCCCAGCCCTTCAACCCGCGGCCGGTGAAGTAGTCGCTCTTCGCCAGGAACGAGAGTCGACGGTCGAGCACCGCCGGCAGGATCACCGAGTCGATGAACGAGATGTGGTTCGACGCGAAGATGACCGGGCCCGAGGTCGGGACGTGCTCGCGCCCGACGACCCACGGCCGGAACAGGGTGAGGATGAGCGGGCCGAGCACGAAGTTCTTCAGCAGCCAGTAGGTCATCGACGACTCCAGGTGGTGAGAAGGTCCGGGTGGTGCACGGCCCGGGGTGGGCGGTCGTTCGGGTGTGCGTGTGTGCGTGTGTGCGCGCGACCCTACGCCGTGCGGGCGTGGATGCGGGCGAGGTCGGCAGCACCGACGACGCCGGCGTCGTTGACGAGTTCGGCGATCACGAAGTCCGGCTCCGGGTGGTACCCGCGGGCCGGCAGGTTGTTGAGGTACGCCTGCTTGATCGGGTCGAGCAGCCGCTCCCCCGCGCTGGCGACGCCGCCGCCGAACACGAAGAGCTGCGGGTCGAGCACCGCGGACAGCGACGCGCACGCCTCGCCGAGGTGTCGACCGAGCCGACGGAGGGCCGCAAGGGCACCCGGGTCGTCGGCCAGGATCAGGTCGCCGACGATCTTGCCGTCGAGCTGGCCGCCGTTGTCGGCGCGGGCTTCGGCCAGGGCCGAACCGATGCCACCGGCGTCGGCGACGTCGTTCGCCATGCGCTGCAGGGCGCGGCCCGAGCCGTACTGCTCGATGCAGCCGCGGGCGCCGCAGCCGCAGGGCAGCCCGTTCGGGACGATGCGCAGGTGGCCGATCTCGCCGCCGGTGCCGAAGCCCCCGCGGAACAGGCGGTCCTCGGTCACGATGGCGCCGCCGACGCCCGTGCCGATGGTCAGCATGGTCATGTCGGACACGAGTCGACCGGCGCCGAACCGGAACTCGGCCCAGCCGGCGGCGTTCGCGTCGTTGTCCACCGTGATGTGGAGGTCGCCGAGGCGCTGCTGCAGCTTCTGCCGGAGCGGTTCGTTCCGCCACCGGATGTTCGGCGTGTAGTAGACGATCGACTGCGAGGCGTCGATGAACCCGGGGGCAGCGACCCCCACGGCGCCGACCTGGTGGAGCGAGCTGAGTCGCTCGACCATCGAGACGACGTCGTCGAGCATGGCGTTCGGGTCCGCAGCGTTGGTGGCCACGCGGTCCTCGGCGACGATCTCGCCCAGTTCCGTCACGACCGCACCCGCGATCTTGGTGCCCCCGATGTCGATTCCGATGGCGTGCACGAGCAACGAGCCTACCGGTTCGCCGCGAAGTCACGGAACGCCCGGTGACGCGTCCTATGCTGGCGGTGTCGCCTCGGTGTTGAGGCGCACTCGAGTCGAACCGGCAGACAAGGGAGTCACCGTGAACGATCAGCGTCCTGCACGCAGCAGCGCCTCCACCGACACGTCCACCGCTGGCAGCGCCGCCACCGGGACCACGCCGTCGGCCGGGAGGCACGCCACACCGCCCAGCGCCGGTCCCGTCGCCCCGGACCACGGCTCGGCAGCGCGGCTCCTCGGCGACCGCGTCCGCCTGACGCCCGACCGTCCGATCCTCGCCCAGCGCCACGGCGACACCTGGACCACCTTCACCGCGGCGGAGACGCTCGCCAGGGTGCGCGGCATCGCGAAGGGCTTCGTCGCCGCCGGGCTCGAACCGGGCGCGCACGTCGCGATCCTGTCCCGCACCCGTCTGGAGTGGACCCTGGTCGACTTCGCCGTGTGGACAGCCGGCCTGGTGTCCGTGCCCGTGTACGAGACGAGCTCCCCCGACCAGGTGCGCTGGATCCTGTCCGACTCCGAGTCGGTCGCGATCATCGTGGAGCAGGAGGAGCACGCGCGCCGCGTCGCCTCCATCGCACCCGACCTGCCGTCCCTGGGCCAGCACTGGACGATCGACGGCGGCGGCCTCGACGACCTGACCCGGCTCGGCGAGGACGTCACCGACGACGAACTCGACGCCCGGACCGCGAACGTGCACGGGCACGACGACGCCACGATCATCTACACCTCGGGCAGCACCGGCCGGCCGAAGGGCTGCGTCCTGCGGCACGACAACTTCACCGCCACGGTGGAGGGCGCGAGCGAAGCGATGCCCGAGGTAGTCGCCGACGGCGCCTCGACCCTGCTGTTCATCCCGCTCGCCCACGTCTTCGCCCGGTTCATCGCCGCGATGTCGGTGTCCGCCGGCGTCCTCGTCGGCCACGAGCCGGACACCAAGGACCTGATGCGGGCGGTGTCGACCTTCAAGCCGACGTTCCTGCTCGCGGTCCCCCGGGTGTTCGAGAAGATCTACAACTCCGCCGAGCAGAAGGCCGACCTCGGTGGCAAGGGCAGGATCTTCCGCGCGGCGGCCGACACCGCGGTCGCCCACTCCGAGGCCCTCGCAGCCGGCAGGGTGCCGTTCCTGCTCGGGCTGAAGTTCAAGCTGTTCGACCGGCTCGTGTACGCCAAGCTCCGCGACGCCCTCGGCGGCCGGGTCGAGTACGCCGTGAGCGGTTCGGCACCCCTCTCGCCGCGGCTCTCGCACTTCTTCCGCTCGATCGGGGTGCTCATCCTCGAGGGCTACGGCCTGACCGAGACCACCGCCCCCGCCACCGTCAACCGGGCCCGGGAACTCCGCATCGGGACGGTCGGGCGGGCGCTGCCCGGCATCGAGGTCCGGATCGCCGACGACGGCGAGATCCTGATCCGCGGCGTCGACGTCTTCGACCGGTACTGGCGGAACGACGAGGCGACCGAGCACGCCTTCGCCGACGGCTGGTTCCGCACCGGCGACCTCGGCCGGATCGACGCCGACGGGGTCCTCACGGTCACCGGCCGTGCCAAGGAGCTCATCGTCACCGCGAGCGGGAAGAACGTCGCACCGGCACCGCTCGAGGACGGCATCCGCGAGCACCCGCTCATCGGCCAGGTCGTGGTCGTCGGCGAGGGCAAGCCGTTCGTCGCAGCACTCGTCACGCTCGACCGCGAGATGCTCCCCGGCTGGTGCGAGTCCCGCGGGATCACCCCGGCGCTGAGCGGGCACGAGGCCGCGTACGACGAGCGCGTGCTCTCCGCCGTCCAGGAGGCCATCGACGCCGCCAACGGCCGGGTCTCCCGCGCCGAGTCGGTCCGGTCGTTCACGATCCTCGACACGGATCTGACCGAGGCCTCCGGGCACCTCACGCCGAAGCTGACGATCAAGCGGTCGGTGATCCTCAAGGACTTCGCCGCGGACATCGACCACATCTACTCCGGGTCGAAGGTGCAGACGACGGCGACCCCGGTGATCGAGGGTCGGCGCCGCAACCGCGCGTAGCGCCCGCCGGGCGTACCGGTCGTTCCGGGCGTACCGGGTCGGTTCTTCCGACCAGGTACGCCCGATTGCGTCAGGTGCGCGCAGTCGTGGACGCGACGGCCTGGAGGCCCGGCGCCGGTCCGCCGGACTGCCGCCGGGCCTCCAGGCGGTCGCCGCTCGCGCGGGCTGGCAGCTTTCGGGCGTACCTGGTCGTTTCGGGCGTACCGGGTCGATCCTTTCGACCAGGTACGCCCGATTCCGCCAGGTACACGCGCGGCAGCCCCGCTGAGAGACCAGCCCCGGGCGTACCGGGTCGATTCGGGCGTACCGGTCGATTCGGGCGTACCAGGTCGTTCCGGGCGTACCGGGTCGATTCTTCCGACCAAGTACGCCCGATTCCGCCAGGTACGCGCGCGGCCGCCCCACTGAGCGACCAGCTCCGGGCGTACCGGGTCGTTCCGGGCGTACCGGGTCGATTCTTTCGACCAGGGACGCCCGATTCCGCCAGGTACGCGCGGTGTGGACGCAACGGCCTGGAGGCCCGGATCACGTCCGTCGGACGTGATCCGGGCCTCCAGGCCGTTCAGCGGGCGCCGGGGGCGCCTGCGGGGCTCAGGCCTCCTGCGACTGCTCCGTCGCGGGGGCGTCGAGGACGGCGGTCGAACCGGTCGTGACGGTGGTCTCGGCTGGTCGACGGTTGGTGCGGGTGCGGTGCGAGCTGAGCTCGTCGTTCTGACTGGTCATGCGGGAGTCCTGGGGGATGGGATGGTCGTCGGTGGGAGGCCGACAGCAGCACGGTACCCCCTCGTCAGGACAAAGCGACAATCCCCCGTGGGGGTGTCACACCACAGTTCACAGCCGGCGAATGCGGGACTGTGCAAGCGCTCAGTGGAACCAGTCCTGCGCACGGATGTCGCGCAGTGCCTGACGTCGGACCTCGGGGTCGAGCGTCATCACGTAGACGGTGCCGTCGAGGTGGTCGCACTCGTGCTGGAGCGCCTCGGCCATCAGGCCGGTGCCCTCGAGGACGACCTCGTCGCCGTCGACGTCGACGCCGCGCACCTTCGCGTACGGGGAGCGACGCGTCGGGTAGCCGAGCCCCGGGACGGAGAGGCAGCCTTCTTCCATGAGCTCGGGCTCGCCGGAGACCTCGACGATCTCGGGGTTGAGGACGTAGCCGACCTCACCGTCCACGTTGTACGAGAACGCACGGAGTCCGACGCCGATCTGGGGCGCGGCCACCCCGGCACGTCCGGGTTCCTTGACGGTGTCGATGAGGTCCTGTACGAGGTCACGGACCCCGGCGCTCCCGAGCAGTTCGGGGCGGATCGGGTCGGCCGGCGAACGGAGGACGGGGTCGCCGAACAGGCGGATGGGACGAACGGTCAATTTAGTGCAGCACCACCAGGAGGTCGCCGGCGTCCACCTGCTGGGTCACCGGGATCGCGAGTCGGCCGACGGTGCCCGACACGGGCGCCGTGATGGCCGCTTCCATCTTCATCGCCTCGATGCTCGCCACCGGCGTACCGGCCTCGACGACGTCACCGACGGCGACCTTGAGCGTCACCACGCCGGAGAACGGCGCGGCCACGTGCTTGGGGTCGGACGCGTCGGCCTTCTCGGCCGCCTTCGTCTCGACCTCCACCGAACGGTCGCGGACGGCGACCGGGCGGAGCTGCCCGTTCATCGTCGCCATGACCGTGCGGATGCCCTTGGCGTCCACCTCGCCGATCGCCTCGAGCCCGACGAACAGGTCGACGCCCTTGCCGAGCGGGACGCTGTGCTCCTGCCCGGGGCGCAGCCCGTACAGGTAGTCGACGGTCGGCACGACGGACAGGTCGCCGTACTGCTCCCGCACGCGCTGGAACTGCTGCGTCGGCTGCGGGAAGAGCAGGCGGTTGAGCGCCTGCTGGCGCTCCGGCCCGGGGGTCTCGAGGTGCGCGCGCTCGTCGACGGGCACCGGGGTGATCTCGAGGCTGACGTCGCGACCGGCCAGGACCTTCGAGCGGAACGGCTCGGGCCAGCCCCCGGGCAGGTCGCCCAGTTCGCCGGCCATGAACCCGACCACGGAGTCCGGGATGTCGTACTTGTCGGGGTTTTGCTCGAAGTCGACCGGGTCGGCACCGACCGCGGCGAGCTGCAGCGCGAGGTCACCGACGACCTTCGACGACGGCGTGACCTTGGTGGGGCGTCCGAGGATCCGGTTCGCCTCGGCGTACCAGTCCTCGACCTGCTCGAACCGGTCACCGAGCCCGAGGGCGATCGCCTGCTGGCGGAGGTTCGACAGCTGGCCGCCGGGGATCTCGTGCTTGTAGACACGCCCGGTCGGACCGGCGAGCCCGGACTCGAACGGGGCGTACACGCGACGGACCGACTCCCAGTACGGCTCGAGGTCACCGACGGCGTCGAGGGACAGGCCGGTGTCGCGCTCGGTGTGGGCCAGGGCGGCGACCAGGGCGGACATGCTCGGCTGGCTGGTCGTGCCGGCCATGGGTGCTGCGGCCACGTCGACGGCGTCGGCCCCGGCGCGCGAGGCGGCGAGCAGGGTCGCGAGCTGGCCGCCGGCCGTGTCGTGGGTGTGCACGTGCACGGGCTGGTCGAAGCGCTCGCGCAGCGCGGTGACCAGCTTCTCGGCCGCACCGGCACGAAGGAGGCCCGCCATGTCCTTGATGCCGATGACGTGCGCGCCGGCGTCGACCATCTGCTCCGCCAGTCGGAGGTAGTAGTCGAGCGTGTAGAGCTCCTCGGCGGGGTCGAGGAGGTCGGCGGTGTAGCAGAGCGCCGCCTCGGCGACGGCCGTGCCGGTCGCGAGCACGGCCTCCAGGGCTGGACGCAGCTGGCTGACGTCGTTCAGCGCGTCGAACACGCGGAAGACGTCGACGCCGGACCGGGCCGCCTCGTCGACGAAGGCGTCGGTGACCTCGGTCGGGTACGGCGTGTACCCGACCGTGTTGCGGCCGCGCAGCAGCATCTGGATCGGGATGTTCGGCATCGCTTCGCGCAGCGAGGACAGGCGCTCCCAGGGGTCCTCACCGAGGAACCGGAGTGCCACGTCGTACGTGGCACCTCCCCAGGCCTCGACGCTGAGCAGCTGCGGGGTGAGCCGCGCGACGTGCGGCGCGACGGCGACGAGGTCCTTCGTGCGGACCCGGGTGGCGAGGAGCGACTGGTGGGCGTCGCGCATCGTCGTCTCGGTCACCGCGAGGGCCGTCTGGGCGCGCAGGGCCTTCGACCACTCGGCCGGCCCCATGGCCAGCAGGCGGTCGCGCTGTCCCTCGGGCACCGGCGCCGTCAGGTCGGTGGCCGGGAGCTTGTCGGCCGGGTCGGTGACCAGCAGCGACCGCTCCCCGTTCGGCTTGTTCACCGTGACGTCGGCGAGCCAGGTGAGCACCTTCGTGCCGCGGTCCTTCGAGACGTGGCCGCCGAAGAGCTGCGGGCGTTCCTCGATGAACTTCGTCGAGACGTCGCCGCGGGCGAAGTCCGGGTCCTCGAGCACGGCCTGCAGGAACGGGATGTTCGTGCTGACGCCGCGGATGCGGAACTCGGCGAGGGCGCGCTTGGCCCGGGACACCGCCGCCGGGAAGTCCCGGCCGCGGCACGTCATCTTCGCGAGCATCGAGTCGAAGTGCGGGCTGATCTGCGCGCCGGTCGCGACCGTGCCGCCGTCGAGCCGGACGCCCGCGCCGCCGGGGCTGCGGTAGGTGCTGATCCGGCCGGTGTCCGGACGGAAGCCCTGCGTCGGGTCCTCGGTCGTGATGCGGGTCTGCAGCGCGGCGCCGTGCACGGCGACGGTGTCCTGCGACAGGCCGAGGTCGGCGAGGGTCTCCCCCGCCGCGATGCGCATCTGCGACTGCACCAGGTCGACGTCGGTGACCTCTTCGGTGACCGTGTGCTCGACCTGGATGCGCGGGTTCATCTCGATGAAGACGTGCTGCCCCTCGCGCTCGCCCTCGGTGTCGAGCAGGAACTCCACGGTGCCGGCGTTCACGTACCCGATCGACCGGGCGAAGGCCACGGCGTCACGGTGCAGTGCCTGCGCGATCGCGGGGTCGAGGTTCGGCGCCGGCGCGATCTCGACGACCTTCTGGTTGCGCCGCTGCACCGAGCAGTCCCGCTCGAACAGGTGGATCGTGCCGGCGTCGGTGCCGGTCGCGTCGGCGAGGATCTGCACCTCGATGTGGCGCGGACGGATGACGGCCTGCTCGAGGAACATCGTCGGGTCGCCGAACGCACTGTCGGCCTCGCGCATGGCTGCTTCGAGGGCGTCACGCAGCTCGGGCTTCGTCTCCACCCGGCGCATGCCACGGCCACCACCACCGGCGACGGCCTTGGCGAAGACCGGGAACCCGATCGCGTCGGCGCCGGCGATCAGTTCGTCGATGTCGCGGCTCGCCGGGGTGCTCGCGAGGACCGGGACGCCGGCCGCGATCGCGTGCTCCTTCGCGGTGACCTTGTTGCCGGCCATCTCGAGCACGTGCTCGCCCGGGCCGATGAAGGTGATGCCGTTCGCGGCTGCTGCCGCGGCGAGCTCGGGGTTCTCGGACAGGAACCCGTACCCCGGGTAGATCGCGTCGGCCCCCGACTCGCGGGCGACGCGGATGATCTCGGAGACGTCCAGGTACGCGCGGACCGGGTGGCCCCGCTCCCCGATCAGGTAGGCCTCGTCGGCCTTGAGACGGTGCAGGGAGTTCCGGTCTTCGTACGGGTAGACGGCCACCGTACGGGCCCCCAACTCGTAGGCGGCACGGAACGCGCGGATGGCGATCTCGCCACGGTTCGCAACGAGGATCTTCGTGAACACGACGTCCCTTTCAGCCCGGGTTGAGGTGAGACAACCCTAGTGGCGGTAACGTTGCTCAACGTGCATGTACTCAGCGTGAGCTCCCTCAAGGGTGGTGTCGGCAAGACGACGGTGACGCTCGGCCTGACCTCGGCCGCGTTCGCCAAGGGACTGCGCACGCTGGTGGTGGATCTGGACCCGCAGTCCGACGTCTCCACGGGCCTCGACATCAACCTCGCCGGCCACCTCAACGTCGCCGACGTCCTCGAGAACCCGAAGGAGAAGATCGTCCGTCAGGCGATCGCCCCCTCGGGCTGGACGAAGGGGTCGCAGGGCAAGATCGACGTCATGGTGGGGTCGCCCTCCGCCATCAACTTCGACGGTCCGCACCCGTCGATCCGCGACATCTGGAAGCTCGAGGAGGCCCTGGCCAACGTCGAGCAGGACTACGAGCTCGTCCTCATCGACTGTGCGCCGTCGCTGAACGCCCTGACCCGCACCGCGTGGGCCGCGTCCGACCGCGTCACCGTCGTCACCGAGCCCGGCCTGTTCTCCGTCGCCGCCGCCGACCGTGCGCTGCGCGCCATCGAGGAGATCCGCCGCGGACTCTCCCCGCGCCTGCAGCCCCTCGGCATCATCGTGAACCGTGCCCGGGTGCAGTCGCTCGAGCACCAGTTCCGCATCAAGGAGCTCCGGGACATGTTCGGCCCGCTCGTGCTCTCGCCGCAGCTGCCGGAGCGCACGTCGCTGCAGCAGGCGCAGGGTGCCGCGAAGCCGCTGCACGTCTGGCCCGGCGAGTCCGCGCAGGAGATGGCGAAGAACTTCGACCAGCTGCTCGAGCGCATCATGCGCACCGGCAAGATCGGTCCGTACGCCGAGGGTGGCGCCGCGTAGGTCGGTGCTCACGCGGTCGCGGCGCGGACGCGATCGCGGTCGCGTGACATGCCGCTCGCGTCCGCCGAGCGGTCACCAACTGTCGGCAGGCAGCGTCGCAGCCGACAGTTCGTGACCACTCGGCGACGCGCACACGACAGTTCGTGACCGCGCGCCGACTGCCGGGAGGCCCGCCCCGGCCCCGGCAGACACGCCCGACCCCGGCTCACCCAGCGGCCACGACGTGCCGCACACGGCGGTTCGTGACACCTCGGCGACTGCCGGGAGGCCCACCCCGACCCCGGCAGGCACCACCCGGCCCCGGCTCGCCAGCGGTCACGACATGCCGCTCACGTCCACCGAGCGGTCACCAACTGTCGGCAGGCAGCGTCGCAGGCGACAGTTCGTGACCCCTCGGCGCCGCGCACACGACGGTTCGTGACCGCGCGCCGACTGCCGGGAGGCCCGCCCCGGCCCCGGCAGACACACCCGACCCCGGCTCGCCCAGCGACCACAACACACCGCTCACGTCCGGCGAGCGGTCACCAACTGTCGGCCGGCAGCGTCGCAGGCGACGGTTCGTGACACCTCGGCAACGCGCACACGGCGGTTCGCGACCACTCGGCCGGAACCCGAACGGTCAGGAAGCGCGGGAAGCGCGACGAGCGGCGAGCTCGTCGGAGGGGTCGGCCGCCGCGGTGGCGTCGAGCTCGACCAGGGAGCTCTCGACCTCGCGCAGGACCTTGCCGACCGCGATGCCGAAGACACCCTGGCCGCGGGACACGAGGTCGATGACCTCGTCGTCAGAGGTGCACAGGTACACCGAGGCGCCGTCGGACATCAGCGTGGTCTGCGCCAGGTCGGAGACGCCGGACTCCCGGAGCTGGTTGACCGCGGTGCGGATCTGCTGCAGCGAGATGCCGGTGTCGAGCAGGCGCTTCACGAGCTTGAGCACGAGGATGTCGCGGAACCCGTACAGGCGCTGCGACCCGGAGCCGGCGGCCCCGCGGATCGTCGGCTGCACGAGCTCGGTGCGGGCCCAGTAGTCGAGCTGTCGGTACGAGATGCCGGCTGCCCGTGCGGCGACGGTGCCGCGGTAGCCGTTCTGCTCGTCGTGCTCGGGCAGACCATCGGTGAAGAGCAGCCCGAGGTCGTACCGGGTCACATCAGACTCGGTGCCAGGGGTGTCGTTCCCACTCATGAGCTTGCCTTCCACGACGATCGAGCTCCCACCCGAAGCTTCAACGACGGGTTGAGAGTTGTTCCGAGGTCCACGGTAGCGACTCCGACCGCTCCCGCGCGGGACATCCGACCCGGCGCGTCCGGCGTGTCGAGGATACGCCTCGGCCACTGACACACAAGCCCCGTCGGAGCACCGGAGGGCGTCATGCGTCGAGACGACCGATGGCCTGGCGGATGAGGTTCGACCGGATGATCTCGAGGTGCCCGGCGATCTCACGCGCGAGCTCCGTGGCCTTGGCCCGCGAGGTGGCGTCGCCCCGGCGGGAGACCGGCATGAGAGCGGACTCGATGAGACCGACCTCGCGCTCGGCGGTGCTGCGCAGCGTGCGGAGGTGGCGCGGCTCGATACCCGTGCGCTGCAGTTCGACCAGGGCCTTCAGCACGGAGACGCCGTCGTCACCGTAGGTGTCGGTGGCCGGGAGCAGCGAAGCCGAGACCGCGTCGGCGAGGAGCATCGGGGAGGCGCCGGCTGCCCGGACCGTCTCGTCGCGGGTGTACCGGCGTTCACGGCCGAGGATCGACGGCTTCGGCGCGTCGCCTCCGCCGGGCAGGACGGGTTCGCGTCCGGCATCGAGGTCGGCGAGGTACTCCTTGATGACCTTGAGCGGCAGGTAGTGGTCACGCTGCAGTCCGAGGATCACCCGGAGCCGCTCGAGGTCGGCAGCGGAGAACTTGCGGTACCCACTGGCCGTGCGGATCGGGGTGACGAGCTCGCGCTCTTCGAGGAACCGCAGCTTGGAGCTCGACAGGTCCGGGAACTCGGGCTTGAGGCGAGCGAGGACCTGCCCGATGGTGAGCAGGTCCGGTGCCGCGGACCCCGCCCGGGCCGCAGCGGACCGTGCGGCCACTACGCGTTCGCCAGGCGCGCCAGGTCGACCCGAGATGCGTAGAACGTCAGGCGGAACTTGCCGACCTGGACCTCGGCCCCGTCGGTGAGCAGCGCTTCGTCGATGCGGACACCGTCGAAGTACGTGCCGTTCAGGGAGCCGTTGTCCTTGACGCTGAAGCTCGTGCCGTGGCGCAGGAACTGCGCGTGCTTGCGCGACACGGTGACGTCGTCGAGGAAGATGTCGGCGTCGGGGTGTCGACCGGCCGTCGTGACGTCGGAGTCGAGGAGGAACCGCGCACCCACGTTGGGGCCGCGACGGACCACGAGCAACGCCGACCCGGAGGGCAGTGCGTTGACGGCTTCACGTTCTTCGGTCGAGACACCGGACTCGGCGGTGAGCGCCGCGCCCATGTCCATGCTGAAGGTCAGCGTGGTGTCGACCAGCCGCTGCTCCGGGGTCTTCTGACCGCCCGGCTGCGGGACCACTGGATCTGGCATCGGTGGACCTCCTCCTCTTGGCCCACCAGCGTATCGGAAACGAAGCCCCGAGCGGCAGCCCCGATCTGGGACTGTGGAGGGACTTCCGCGATCCGCGAACGCACGAGCCGCGTCAGCGACCCGTGGGACCCGACGTCAGCGACCCGTGGGACCCGGCGTCACCTTCCCCGCGCGAGCAACCAGAGCAGGTACGGCGCTCCCACGACGCCTGTCACGACGCCCACCGGCAGCGCGGTGCCGGGGAAGGCGAACTGTGCCAGCAGGTCGCTGCCGAGCGTGATCGCGGCACCGACGGCAGCGGCCGGCGCGAGCGCCACCCGTCCGCCGCCGACGAGGCGTCGGGCGATCGGCGCAGACATCAGCGCCACGAACGAGACGGGCCCCGCGGTGGCGACGGCTGCGGCGGTCAGGCACACGGCGGTGAGGAGCAGGAGCACCTTTGCCCGGTCCGGCCGGAGTCCGAGTGCGGCGGCGACCTCGTCCCCGAGGCGCAGCACCTGCAGACGGGCGGACTGCAGCAGCGCGAGCACGACGAGCACGACGAACGCGACGCCGAGCACCCCGACCAGGTCGCGGTCGACGGCGTTCAGGCTGCCGGAGAGCCAGAGCAGCGCGGTGCCGGCCTGGGTGACGGTGCCGCTCGTGAGCATCCAGCCCGTGATGCTCAGGCAGATGGCCGCGACGCCGATCCCGACGAGGATCACCCGGTTGCCGGTGATCCCCCGTCGCCAGGCGAGCCCGGCGATGACGATCGAGACCACCACGGCGCCGACGAGCACGACCGAGAAGAGCGTGCCACCGCTGGCACCGAACAGCACGATGGCGGTGAGTCCGGCGGCGCTGGCCCCCGAGGTGATCCCGATGACGTCGGGGCTCGCGATCGGGTTCCGCACGACGCTCTGCACGATCGCGCCCGCGACGCCGAGACTAGCGCCGACGAGGACGGCACCGAGCACCCGCGGCCCGCGGAGCTGCCCGATGACGAAGTCCGAGATCCGGTCCCCCTGGCCGAACAGGGAGGCGAGCACCTGGCCCGGGGTGAGCGGGATCGAACCGGCGCCGAGCCCCACCAGGACGAGCACCACGACGACCGCCACCACGGCGACGAGCACCGCGACCTCACGACGCAGGCCGGCCGAGCGGCGCAGACCGCCGGACCGCGGGCGGCCGGAGCCGAACAACTGCCTCACAGTCCCCGCACCGCCTTCGACCGCACGAGCGCGATGAACACCGGCGCCCCGATCAACGCCGTGACGATGCCGACCTGCAGCTCCCCCGGGTACGCCACGACTCGGCCGATGACGTCGGCGACGAGCAGCAGTGCGGGGGCGACGATCGCCGACAGCAGGATGGTCCAGCGGTGGTCCGGGCCGCTCAGCCGGCGGACGGCGTGCGGCACGGCGAGCCCGACGAAGGCGATCGGCCCGGCGGCGGCCACCGCGGACCCGGCCAGCAGCACCGCGACCAGACCGCCGACGGCGCGGACGAGCACGACCCGCTGCCCGAGCGACGCCGCGAGTTCGTCCCCGAGCGCGAGGGTGTTCAGCGACCGACCGAGGCCGAACGCGATCGCCAGCCCGACGAGCACCGGCGCCGTGATGATCCCCGCCGTGCCGAGGTCCTTGCCGGCGAGGGCCCCGACCTGCCAGAACCGCAGCTGGTCGAGCAGGCTCTGGTCGGTCACGAGCACCGCGGTGGTGACCGACGACAGCGCCGCGGCGACCACGGCTCCGGCGAGGGCGAGCCCGACGGGTGAGAGGCCACGACGGGCGACGGTCGCGATCCCGTACACGAGCACGGCGGCGAGTGCGGCCCCGACGAACGCGAACGGCAGGTAGGCAACCGTGCCGCTCACGCCGAAGACCGCGATCCCGGCCACCACGGCCAGCGTCGCTCCGGAGTTGATGCCGAGGACGCTCGGGTCGGCGAGCGGGTTCCGCGTCACGCCCTGCATGACTGCCCCGGCCACCCCGAGCGCGGTTCCGGCGAGCAGTCCGACGACGGTGCGGGGCACACGGTTGCCGAGCACGATGAGCCCGACCTCGTCGCTCCGCCCGGGGTGCATCACCGTGTCGAGGACGGTGCCGAGCGGGATCGGCCGCGAGCCGTACGCGATCGACAGCGCACACGCCACGGCGAGGACGACGACCGCCAGCACGGTCGCACCGACGAGTCGGGGGACGGAGCTGGGAGCCGGGGGCGTGGACGTCGACGGAGGCATGGAAGTAAGGCCACCCTAACGCCGCAGCTCCACTCGGCGTCCCCCGAGCAAGCCCGGAGCGTGCGCAGGGTTCGTTCATAGGCTCGTCATGGGGAAGCGCCCTGTACTGGTCTCCATCGACGCCCGACCGGGCCGTCGAGGGACGACCGGAGAGCACCGATGAACGAGACCCCGAACCCCGCAGCCGCCGACCACGACGAGGACGGCACCCCCGCCGCGCAGCAGCAGGCTCCCGGGATGCACTGGGAGGCGCCGCACGCCGACCCGGCCTCACTACGCCCGGCGTACGCGTTCGACGGCTCCGGTCCCTACCTCTACGGTCCGGACGGCTCCGGCCCCTACGCCTACACGCCGGACGGCCGCGGCCCGTACCTGATCGGCAGCCCCGCCCTCGCCGGCGCGAACCACGCGTGGGCGTACTCGGCGGCGACCGCGAACCACCCCGGTGGGACGAAGCGCCCGCGTCGCCTGGGACTGATGATCGGCTCTGGCATCGCTGCACTCGCCATCGTCGGTGCGGCCGGCGGCACCGCCCTCGGCCTGTCCTCGCAGGGGACGACCACCACGTCGAGCCAGTCGCAGGGCACCACCACGTTGCCCGACACCGGATCCGGCACCGACGGCACCGGCGGCACCGGCAGCAGCGACGGGACGAACGGCTTCACGGTGCCCGGCGACGGCAGCGGCAGCGGCACCCGCGGCGACGGCAGCACCGGCACCGGCACGACCCAGTCCCCCGCCACCGCAGCGACGGCCACCGACAAGAAGGGCGTCGTGACCATCAACACCGTCCTGAACTACGACGAGTCGTCACAGGCGGCCGGCACCGGCATGGTCCTGACCTCCGACGGCACGATCCTGACGAACAACCACGTGATCCAGGGCGCGACGAGCATCACCGTCACCGACGAGACCACCGGCAAGGAGTACAAGGCCGACGTGGTCGGGGCCGACGCCACCAACGACGTCGCCGTCCTGAAGCTCGAGAACGCCTCGGGGCTGTCCACGGTCACGCTCGACGACGACGGCGAGCCGAGCACCGGTGACACCGTCAAGGACGTCGGCAACGCCGAGGGCACCGGCAACCTCGTCGCCGCCGAGGGCACCGTCACCGCGACCGACCAGGACATCCAGGTGCAGAGCGAGTCCGGCACCGGCACCGAGTCCCTGACCGGCCTGATCGAGATCTCGGCGGACATCGTCTCCGGCGACTCCGGCGGACCGGTGCTCGACAGCGAGGGCGAGGTCGTCGGCATGGCCACGGCAGCGTCCTCCGGCACGGCCGACGTCACCGGCTACGCCATCCCGATCACCACCGCGAAGACGATCGCCGAGAAGATCCTCGCCGGGGAGTCCTCGAGCACGATCACCATCGGGCTGCCCGCGTTCCTCGGGGTCGAGGTCAGCAACACCACCGGCACCACGGGCGGCGTCGCCGTCGCCGGCACGGTCGAGGGCTCCGGCGCCGCGAGCGCCGGCCTGACCGCCGGGGACACGATCACGAGCATCGACGGCACCGCGGTCACGAGCTCGGATCAGCTGACCAAGGTCGTCCAGTCGCACTCGGTGGGCGACAAGGTGAGCGTCCGCTACACCGACAGCACCGGCGCCGCGAAGACGGTCACGATCACCCTGACCGCCGGACCCGCCGCGTAGCGGGAGAACCCGGGCGCGCTCAGCCCAGCAGCGCCCGCACCACCGACCGGTAGACGTTGGCCGGGGAGTCCGTCCGGAAGGCGGTCTCCCCGGCCTTCGTCGCGCCCACCCGCGCGAACCCGTGCCCCTCAGCACGCACGATCGTGATCGGCTTCGGCTTGCCGGGTCGACGCAGGTACGAGACGGTCCACGGCGCGGCCCAGAACCGCGCGAGGCGCGGGTCCGCCTCGACGAGGGCCTCCGGCAGGTCCGGTGCGTCCGGACCGCCGGCCAGCCTGCGGCCGAGCAGGTGCCCTGGGAGCGACCCCGTGCGGAACGGGAAGGTCCACGTCGGACCGATGCCGAGCCTCCCGGCCAGCAGCGCGACGGCCCGGTCCGGCGTGACGGACGCGACCACGGCGCCCGCCGCGTCGGTCCCGTCGACGACGGTCTGCGACCAGGCCTGGAGGCGCGACTCGCCCCCGTCGGGCAGGTGCTGTTCCAGCGTGACCGGCTGGGCATCGCCCTGCCAGGGTTCGAGGAGGGTCTGGGTCGACTCCGGCAGCGTGCCGAGTCGGCCGACGAGGCCCGCCTCGATGAGTTCGCGGCCCGCCGCGGTGCGGAGGAGCGTGGGGTTCCACCGGCGTCCGGCGAGGCTCTGCAGGGTGCCGATCGCGTCCGTGCTGAGGCGGGGGCCGTCGAGCGACGGTGCCGGGGCGGGGGCCGGCAGGGGTTCGAGGTCACGCTCGGGGCGGACCGGGACCGTCTCGGTGGCGCGGACGCTCTCGAGGACGGCGAGCACGAGGTCGTCGGTCTCGAGCAGCCGGGCGAGCGGGCGTTCGATCGTCAGGTCGACGCGGTGCCGACCGGTGACGAAGAGCAGGTGGGTGCCGGCGACGTCGCCGTGCTCGTCGGGCCGGACGTACTCGACCAGCCGGGCCGGGGCGCCGGCGGTGGTCCACGGGTCGCAGCCGACGAGCAGCAGGCCCTCGACGGAGCCGGGCAGCCGTTCGAGCAGGCCGGTGTTCTCGTCGCCGATCGCGCGGTCACTGGGTCGGGATCGGACGGTGAGGACGACGTCGTCGCCGGTGACGCGCAGGTCCGCCTGGGCTGATTCCTCGCGGCGCCAGGAGTCCGGGCGGCGGAGGGTGAGGCGGGCGGTGCGGTCCTCGGTGCCGAGCGGGACGGGGACTGCCATGGGATGAGCGTATGTCGGGAGCGGGGCGCCGGGTTCGCACGGTGCGAGGTTCGTCAGCCGGTGCGGGGTTGGTGGCTCCGTGCGGCACCACAACCCCGCACCCAGCCTCCGACAACGCACCCGCCGACGAAGTCCGCACCGTGCGACCCCGGCTCCGCGAATCCCGCACCGTGCCGCCTCCGCCACACCGTGCGGGGCTCGTGGCCCCGTGCGCCATTACAACCCCGCACCGAACCTCCGATGACGCACCCGCCGACGAAGTCCGCACCGTGCGACCCCGGCTCGACAGCACGACAAGTCCGCACGGTGCGAGCCGAGCGCGTCAGCGCCGAGCAGGCCGCGCGGGCGGGGGCGGCGGGACGGGCTTCGCGGCGACGACGTCGGCGAGCCGGACCTCGACCGGGCCGCGGCGGGTGGCGATCGTCACGGCGTCGGGCGTCCGGGCGACCAGGTCGCCGAGGGCGTCCTGCGCGCCGTCCCCGTGGTGCGCCCGGACCACCAGGCGGTCCCCGATCGCGGCCTCGTGCAGCACCCCGAGGGCACGGGCCCGGGCGATCGCCGCCTGTTCGTCCGCATGCACCGCCCCAGGGTACGGGCCGCCTAGAGTGTCGGCATGGAGAAGGCCCGGGTCGACAGCTGGATCTGGGCCGTCCGGATCACCAAGACCCGGTCGGCCGCCACCGCCGCGTGCAAGGCCGGTCACGTCCGGGTGAACGGGGAGCGCGCGAAGCCGGCGCAGCCGATCGGCCCCGGCGACGAGGTGCGGGTGCGCCAGAACGGCTTCGACCGGATCGTCATGGTCACCGGCATCATCCTGAAGCGGACGAGCGCCCCCGAGGCGGCGAAGCACTTCGAGGACAAGACCCCGCCGCGGCTGTCGAAGGAAGAGGCCGGCTTCGTCCCGATGCGTGATCGCGGCGCCGGACGGCCGAGCAAGCGGGAGCGCCGCGACCTCGAGAAGCTCCGCGGCTACTGATACAGCGGATCAGACGAAGCGGACTGTCTGCTGCAGGCGGTCGCGGATCTCGAACACGTCGACGGAACCGGCCGGCGACCAGACGCCGTTCAGCACCTGGGCGAGCGCACTCCGGCGGACGACGAGCGCGGTGGGCTTCTTCGGGGAGCCGACGAGCTGCACGTCCTCGGTGACGGCGGCGTCCGGCACGACGAGCAGCCGCCCGGAGAACCGCACCCGGGTCTGCTTCTGCACGGCACGGGCGGCGCGGACGAGTTCCTTGACGGGTCGCTCCCCCGGCGCGAGCGTCTCGCCGACGATCTCGCCGTGCTCGACGCGGACCGGAGCGCCCCAGTCGATGGACTCGACGGCCCAGAGTCCGCTCGGGGTGAGGACGGCGTGGTCGAGCTTGCCCTCGGCCCCGGCGTCGAGGTCGTGCCACACCGTGACGCCGATCCCCATGTCGGAGACGATCAGCGCGGTCGCTTCTTCGGCCAGGGCCTCGGCGAGCAGGCGCCGGATGTGCCGCGGCGCGGAGCGGATGAGCGTGGGGTCGTACGGGTCCTCGATGGGGTCGCCGAGGCCGACCCACTCGCGTTCGGCCTGCAGGAAGACCTCGCGCGACCGACCGCCGGGGTGTCCGTGGGACCGGGCCCGGGGGCGGGTGTCGCGACGCGCTGCCGGGGGTGCGTAGGCGTCGCGACCGGTGTCACCCCTGCCGGCGGTCGCCCCGGACGCGCCGTACGCGCGGGACCCGATGTCGTACGCGCGCCGGGCCGCCGGCGTGCCGATGCGCTCCCATGCGAGCTGGACCTGGCGGAAGCGCTGGGCGTCGCCGCCGAGGTCGGGGTGCGTCTCGCGGGCGGCCCGCCGGTAGGCGCGGCGGAGCGCTTCGTCGTCAGCCGTCGCGGGGACGCCGAGGACTTCGTAGGGGGTGGCGTCGGCCGGGCTGTCCGTCATGGCCCTGCGACATTACCGGAGGCAGTGTCGGAGTCCGCCGCATGGTTGCTGGGTGCGGTCTGGGCCCACGCCGCCGGTTCCGCACCGACGCGCCAGCGGCGGGGCGGCCGTGCCGGTGGGGAGAGGGTCGGGGCGGCCGGGCAGTCTCGGCACACGGTCCGCAGGTGGTCGCGTCAGACCACCGTGGTCGCGACGGGCGCACCGAGGAACGCCGCGTACCGCGCGGCCGCCGCCTCGAGCGCGCGGACCGATGCCGCGTCGAGGGCACCGAAGGGTGTGACGGTGACGAGGTGCCCGGCCCGGCGCTCGGTGCGCTTCCAGGTGCCGACGACGCGACCCCGGACGACGGCCATCGGCAGGAACATGCCGTTGGCCCCGGGGACGACCCGGTCGGCGTGGGCGGGGTCGAGCTGCGCGGACCGGTCGGCGTACCCGAGCAGGTACTCGTCGAAGCCGGGGAGCAGGTGCCCGGTGGGGACGCGCGCGGCTGCCGGCCGGTCGGCGAGGTCGAGGAGCCCGTCGCCGAGGTCCTCCACCGCGTTCCCCGCCGCCGCCCGCGCTCGGCGGAGGTCACCGAGCGGCAGCTTCGTCCAGCTCGCGGCGTCGGCCTCGGTCGCGGGGCCACGGCCGCGCAGGTACCCGAGCAGGACCCGGCGGAGGGCTTCGTCGCGGTCCGGCGGGTCAGCGGTGGCGGGTGCCCACTCGTCGAGCAGCACGAGCCCCTGCCCGACGCGGGCGGTGGGGCCCCAGGCGACGAGGCCCTCCTGCGCGAGCTGCAGGACCAGGTGGTAGCCGCGGCCTCCGGCCGGGTCGATGCCCGCAGCGCGGTACGCCGCGAACAGGTCGTCCCGGCCCAGCGCACGACCACCGACCAGGGCCGCGATCGTCGCGTCCCGGGCCCGGCCGAGCAGGGCGTCGTCGATGCCGAGCTCGGCGGCGCGTCGGGCGATCGTGCGGAGCGTCCGTTCGGCGGTGAGCGAGAGCAGCAGGCGCAGGTCGTCGGGGCGCAGGGCGTGCAGGGTGCCGCGCATCGGCCACGAGCGGACGAGTTCCCCGCGGTCGAAGGCCTCGCGGACGTCGTCCCGCGACGATCCGGGAGCGCGGACCCCGATGGCCCAGAGCACCTGGCCGAGGTCCTGCCCCTGCACCGCCAGCATCCGCTCGACGACCTCGGTGGGTCGCAGTCCGGGTGCCGCGATGCCCTGCGCCGCGAACCGCGCCGTGCGGAGCCGCGCGGGGCTGGTGGTCACGCGACGGCGGCGGTGACGGCGTCGGCGTGCTGCTCCAGGTAGGCGACGTCAGCGCGGTACAGGTCGGCGTGGCCGTGCTGCAGGTCGCTGACGAACTTCGGGTTGCCGGCGGCGGCCTCGTGCTCGATCGTCGTGACCAGGGCGACGAGGGACGCGATCATCGTCTCGGCCAGGACGCTGCGGGAACGGTCGTCGAGGGCGTAGGCGCGGCAGAACTCGGCGGCCCGTGCGAGCCGCTCGTCGAGGTCGGGGGCGGTCGATCCTTCGACGGCACCGGTGGTGAACGGTGCGAACCGGTAGACGGCACTCGCGACGTCCCAGACGCGGGGCCCGGGGTGAGCGGTGTCGAAGTCGATCAGGCCGACGGCGGCGATGCCGTCGTAGACGCAGTTGTACGGGGCGAAGTCGCCGTGCACGATCGTCTCGACCGGGGCACGGTCGGCCTGGGACCAGAGGTCGTCGGTGGCGCTGCGCGGGAAGCTCGCGGCGGCGTCGTGGAACTGGCGGAGCAGTCGGGCGCTGGTGACGAGGGCGGCCTCGCTGGCGATGTCCTCGGTCCAGGGGTACTCGCCCGCGACACCGGGGACGAACGAGACCGTCTCGAGGGTGTCACCGAGGGCGATCGGTTCCGGGGCTGCGACGAACCCCTGCTCGTGCAGGTGGGCGAGCAGCCGGTGCACCGTGGGGGTCCACGGCCCGGCGGGGCGGTGGACTCGGTCGTCGGCCCTGGTGATGCGCTCCAAGGGGAACCTCCTGCGTGTTGCGTCTCCGTTGACGGAGGGCCAGCGTACCGGCAGCGACCGACGGCCGCTCGGAGACCATCCGGAACGCGGCGGTCCGGATGGCGGCTACAGCTGGTCGCGCAACCAGGACGGCCCGTGGACGACCGCGCCGAGGGCCTCGACGCGGTCGCGGAGCTCGCGGTCGGCCGTCACGACGACGACCGGCCCGTCTCCGGCCTGCACCGCGGCCCGCGCGGACTCGACGATGGCGTCGTCGCCGGAGGCCGGAGCACGGACGACATCGACAGCGCCGGTGGCGGCGCCGCGGTCCGAGCCGGCACCGCCGTCTCCACCCGCACCGCCCACGTCCGCAGCGGCCCGGGCCTCCCCCTCGAGCACCACGGTCCACCGCGGCCACCACCGCGCGAACGGCAGGTCGAGCAACGATGCGGCGACCCCGCCCGCGGCGAGCGCCGACACCTGTGCCAGCAGGCGCGATGCGGCGCCGGCTCGGTCCTTCCACCAGCCGTCGGGCACGCTGCCGACGACGTTCGCGGCGTCGACGACGACGTGCGCGGTGGTCGCGATCGTGGCACGGAGCGCCGGCCACGACCTGCCGAACCCGGGGTGCAAGGGCAGCTCGTCGACCTGGTCGATCGGGATCCACGACAGGGCGAGGCTCTCGCGGTCGGCGATGACGGGTTCGAAGGGCCGGGAGGCGCGCCCCACGACGGTCGTGTAGGTCCAGAAGCCCAGGTCGAGCAGTGCCGTGTGGCGCAGGGCGATCGCGTCGTCGGGCACGCCGGCCTCTTCGGCGGATTCGCGGAGGGCGGCGGTCACCGCTGCTTCGCCCTGGTGCCGTGCGCCGCCGGGGATGCCCCAGGTGCCGCCGTGGTGGCTCCACTCGACGCGGTGCTGCAGGAGCACGCGGCCGGCGCCGTCGTCGACGAGCAGGCCGGCGGCGCCGAAGCGTCCCCACGCCTTGGTGCCGTCGGGACCGACCGCCCAGGCGTCGCCGGGGTCGCGGGGGCCGGGTGGGGGCCCGGGGGGCATTGCATCTGGCACGGTCCAACCCTGGCACACGGTGCCCGGAGCGGGCCTCGAAGTGGTCACCGGGCGTCGTGTACGGTGTCGCTCGAGACACGGGGTGCCGCATCCAGCGGCTGAGATCACACCCGTCGAACCTGCTCGAGCTCGTACTCGCGAAGGGATCGTCCATGGAAACCGTTGCGCCCTCCCCTGCCTGGGCCCACCGAACCGCCGAACTGCTCGAGGCCGTGCGTGCCCGGGCCCCGCTGGTGCAGTGCATCACGAACACCGTCGTGCAGAACGTCACGGCGAACGTGCTGCTCGCACTCGGGGCCTCGCCCGCGATGGTCGACGTGGCGACCGAGGCGGGGCCGTTCGCCCGCGTCGCCGATGCCCTGCTGGTGAACACCGGCACCCCGCACGCCGAGCCGCGGGTCGCCGCGCTCGAGGCCGTGCACGCCGCCCGTGCCGCGGGCACCCCGTGGGTCCTCGACCCGGTGGCGGTCGGCTCGCTGCCGGTGCGCACCGCCCTGGCGCGCGATCTGCTCGCGCTGCACCCGACGGTGCTGCGGGGCAACGCCTCCGAGGTGCTCGCCCTGCTCGGCGACTCGGCCGGTGGCCGGGGGGTCGACAGCACGGTGGGCACGGAGGATGCCCGGGTCGCGTCCGTCGCCGCTTCGGACGGGAGGCTCGTGGCCGCGGTGGCCGTGTCGGGTGCGGTCGACCTGCTGGTCGCGCCGGGCATCGGTGCGGTCCGGGTGGCGAACGGGACCGACCTGCTGACACGCATCACCGGTGGTGGGTGTGCGCTCGGCGCGGTCGTCGCCGCGTTCACGTCGGTCGCGCCGGAGGACGCGGGTGCCGCTGCCGTCGCCGCCACCGCCGTGCACACGATCGCCGCGGAGCTCGCGGCGCGGGATGCCGGTGGGCCGGGGACCTTCCAGCCGCTGTTCCTCGACCGGTTGGCGTCGCTGACCTCGGAGGACGTCGTCCGCGAGGCCCGGATCACGGTCGAGACCGCTCCTGTCGGTGCCCGGTCGGTGTCGGCATGAGCGGGCTGCAGTCTGCGGGGTTCGGCGTCTACCTGGTGACCGACGGTGCCCTGGCCGACCGGCACGGCATCGGGGTGCTCGGGGTCGTCCGTGCCGCCGTGCACGCCGGGGTCCGGATCGTGCAGGTACGGGACAAGGACGCCTCGGCGCGTGACCTGCTGGCACTCACCGCGGCGGTCGCCGACGCCGTCGGGGACCGTGCGACGGTGGTGGTCGACGACCGGCTCGACGTCGCCCTCGCCGCACGGCACGCGGGACACCGGGTCGCGGGCGTGCACCTCGGCCAGTCCGACGTCCCCGTCACCGCCGCCCGTGCCCTGCTCGGAGCGGACGCCCACGTGGGCCTCACCGCGAACACGCTCGCGCACCTGGCTGCCGTCGAGCGACTGCCCCGCGGCACCGTGGACCTGCTCGGCGTCGGGGTCGTGCACCCCACCGCGACGAAGGCGGACCACCCGCCGGCGCTGGGCCGCGACGGGTTCGCCCGGCTGGCCGCCGCGACCGACGTGCCGTGCGTGGCGATCGGCGGGGTGACCCTCGACGACGTCGCGCCGCTCCGGGCTGCCGGTGCCGCGGGGGTCGCGATCGTGTCGGGCATCTGCGCTGCGGCCGACCCCGGATCCGCGGCGGCGGCGTACGTGGCCGCGTGGGGCCCTGGACCCGACCACGGGACGGAGGCGAGGCCGTCAGGTGCTGGCGATCCGTCCCTCCAGGCCGACGCCACGCACCACGGGGCGGACGCATGAGCGTCCCACGGGTGCTGAGCATCGCCGGGACCGACCCGACGGGCGGGGCCGGGATGCAGGCGGACCTCAAGGCGATCGCCGCGCACGACGGGTACGGGATGGGGGTCGTGACGGCGCTCGTCGCGCAGAACACGCACGGGGTGCGATCGGTGCACGTGCCGGACGTCGGGTTCCTGCGGGAGCAGCTCGACGCGGTGTCGGACGACGTCGTGGTCGACGCGGTGAAGATCGGGATGCTCGGCACGGCCGACGTCGTGCGGGTCGTGACGGACTGGCTGCGGGAGCACCGGCCGCCGGTGGTCGTCGTCGACCCGGTGATGGTGGCGACGAGCGGGGACCGGCTGCTCGACGAGGACGCGGCGGCGGCCATGGGGGCGCTGTTCGCGCTCGCCGACCTGGTGACGCCGAACCGGGCCGAGCTCGTGGTGCTGGCGGAACTGGCCGGGTCCGGTGTCCCCGGTCGTGGTGCGTCGTCGTCGGCTTCGTCGCTGGATGCCGCGCGTGCCGTGGCGGCGCGGTGGGACGTCCTGGTGCTGGCGAAGGGCGGGCACGACGAGGGACCCACTTCGGACGACGTGCTCGTGGCACCGGACGGCACCGTGCGGGTGTTCACGGGTCCCCGGGTCACGACGACGAACACGCACGGCACCGGGTGCTCGCTCTCCAGTGCGGTCGCGACGCTCGCCGCGCGGCACGGCGACTGGGAGCTCGCGGTCGGGGTGGCGAAGGAGTGGCTGACGGCGGCGCTCCGCGGGGCCGATGCTCTGTCGGTCGGGAGCGGCAACGGTCCGGTCGACCACGGGGCGCAGGCGCGGGCAGCCCTGCCGGCGCTGTCGTACACGGACGTGTGGTGGGCGGATGCGGCGTCGGTGCTGCAGGAGACGATCGACTGTGCGTTCCTGGTGGGGCTCCGGGACGGGACCCTCGAGCCGGAGGTGTTCGCGGGCTACCTGGCGCAGGACGTCCACTACCTGCGGGCGTACGAGCGGCACCTGGCGGCGCTCGGGGTCGGCGCTGCCGGTGCCGGTGCTGGTTCGGGTGCTGGTGCTGGTGCTGGCGGTGCTGCTGCGTTCTGGGCCGCGGCTGCGCAGGGGTGTGCCGACGAGGCCCGCGACCTGCACCACCGTCGGCTGGCCGGCTCGCACGCCGACGATCCCGTGCACCCCACGTGCGCCGGGTACCTCGCGCACCTGCAGGAGGCCGCCGACTCCGGCTCCCGTGCGGTGCTCGCCGCCGCGGTGCTGCCGTGCTTCCGGGTCTACGCCTGGGTCGGGTCGCAGCTCGGGGTCGCTCCGGACGGGCACGCCTTCGCGGACTGGATCACGGCGTACGGGGACCCGGGGTTCGCGGCGTCGAGCGCCGAGGCGACCCGGCTCGTCGAGGAGACAGCCCGTGCGGCGACACCCGACGAGCGGGGGCGGATGGCGCGGGCGTTCCGGCGTTCGGCGGAGTGGGAGCTCGCGTTCTTCCGGATGCCGCTGGCAGGGGCTGCTGGTGCCGGGGCCACCGCGGCTGCGGGCGGCGCGGTCGGTGCCGCCGAAGCGACACTGCTGCGCTGACGGCCGTCGAACACCCCGCGAAAGCGACAGATGTCCGGAGAAGTTCCGCAGGGATCTGTCGCTTTCGGGAACGGGGCGCGCCGACGCAAGCACGCGACCGGGGCTAGCCGGCGACCGGCGGCAGCCGCACCAGTTCGACGGAGAGCTCGGCGCCGCTGACCGTGCCGCGCATCCACGTGTGGTCGGGCTGGCGACGGCGGTCGGTCGGCGAACCGGGGTTCAGCAGGCGCATCCCCGACGGCGCCACGGTGTCCCACGGGATGTGCGAGTGGCCGAAGACGAGCACGTCGGTGTCCGGGTACTCGGCGTCCATCCGGCGCTCCCGACCGGTCGATGCCCCGGTCTCGTGCACCAGGGCGAAGCGCAGGTCCTCGACACCGAACCGGGCGACGAGCGGCAGCCGGTCGTCGAACTCCGGACCGTCGTTGTTGCCCCGCACGCCCTCGAAGCGGCGGGACCGCGCCTGCACGGCGTCGAGGGTGGCGAGGTCGACCCAGTCCCCCGCGTGCACCACGAGGTCGGCCGCGTCGACGTCGGCCCACAGTCCGGGCGGCAGGTCCTTCGCGCGCTTCGGCAGGTGCGTGTCGGACAGCAGGACGAACGACGTCGTCACGACTCGGTGGGTGCCGGCATCGGGAGCCCGGCCTCGTCCGAGGCACCGAGGCGCTCCAGCAGCCCGGCGAGCAGTGCGATGTCGTCGTCCGACCAGTCGGCGAGCCGCTCGTCGAGCGCGTCCCGGTGCAGCTGCACCGACCGCTCGAGCGCTGCGCGGCCGGCGTCGGTCGCCTCGAGCGGCTTGGCGTTGCCGCTGCCACCGTCGGTCGTCCGCACCAGCCCGGTCGCGAGGAGCCCGGACAGCTGCCGCGAGATCGTCGACCGGTTCAGCCGCAGGTACCGGGCGATGTCGATGGCCATGCAGCCCGGGTGCTGGACAACGAAGTCGACGAGGGACTGGTCGACGACGCTCAACACCTGGTCCGAACCGCGGGCCCGGATGCTCGCCCGACGGGTGATGCGGGCGAGCTCGGTGTACGCCCGGCTGATGTCGCTGTTGCGGACCCTCGAACTCGGGTGGTCCATGGTGGCTCCAGCCTGTCTGTGCCGGCGCCGGCCGGCGGTCTTCTCGTCCGGTCACACTACCGGCGGGTCCGCGGAGAGTGGGGTCAGTGACCGGAGGCCGCGGCCTGCAGTGCGGGGATGTCCAGCTTGACCATCTGCATCATGGCCTCGAAGACGCGGGCGTTGGCCTCCGGATCACCCGATCCGCTCATCAGCTCCCCCAGCATCGACGGGGTCACCTGCCACGCCAGACCCCAGCGGTCGGTCAACCAGCCGCACGCCATCGGGCGCCCGCCGTCGGCGAGCAGCGCGTCCCACAGCCGGTCGAGCTCGTCCTGCGTGTCCACGTCGATCTGGAACGAGACCGCGTCGGTGTGCGGGTGCCCGGGACCGCCGTTCATCGCGCGGTACGGGGCGCCGAGCAACGTGAACTCCACGACCAGGGCACGGCCGTCGGGCATCCGGCTGACGCTGTCGACGCGGCTGTCGGGGAACAGTCCGACGTAGTACTCGGCCGCCTGTTCGGCCTGGTCGTCGTACCAGAGGAACGGGGTGATGGTGGGCACGGGGAGCCCCTTCGTTCGGTGCTCAGTCCGCGGCGCTGCGGCTGAGCAGGTCGGCTTTCTCGGGGTGTTCGTCGAACCACTTGCCGACGAACCAGCACATCGGGACGATGCGCTTCGTGGTCGACGACTCGACGTCGGCGACGGCGTACTCGACGAGCTGCGCCGCGTACCCGTGGCCGCGGTGCTTCGGGACCGTGTACGTGTGCGGGAACGCCACCGCGTCACCGTTCACCCGGTAGTCGAGCACGCTCACGAGCTCGCCGCCGACGTACATCGCGTAGCGGTCCTGGTCGGTCTCGTCGCGGAAGTCGGGGTCCATGCCGCCATCATGCTCCCGGCGGGGCGTTCGCGCCCCCGGGGAATGCACGACGGCGGGCAGCGTTGCAGGGACACCATGACAACCATCGGAATCATCGGCGCCGGCAACATCGGATCCCAGCTCGCTCGACTCGCGGTACGGAACGGCCACCAGGTCGTCATCGCGAACTCCCGCGGCCCGGAGACCCTGACCGACCTCGTCACGGAACTCGGCGACGGCGCACGCGCAGCGACCCGCGACGAGGCAGCCGCAGCGGGCGAGATCGTCGTCGTGACGGTGCCGCTCGCCGCGATCGAGACGATCCCCGTCGAGCCCCTCGTCGGCAAGGTCGTCATCGACACCAACAACTACTACTGGGAGCGCGACGGCCACATCGCCGCCCTCGACGACCAGTCCACGACCACCGCCGAGATGCTGCAGGACCACCTGCCCGGCGCCCGTGTCGTGAAGGCGTTCAACCACATCGGCGCCGACGACCTGACCGGCCACGCGACGCCCGCCGGCACCCCCGACCGTCGTGCCCTGGTCATCGCCGGCGACGACGACTCCGCCAAGCAGACCGTCGCCGAGCTCATCGACGCGTTCGGCTTCGACGTCGTCGACGCCGGACCGCTCGCCGAGGGCTGGCGCATCCAGCGGGACACCCCCGGCTACGGCCCGCGGATGACCGCCGCCGAGCTGCGCGACGCCCTGGCCGCCGCGACGCGCTAGTCCGCGGCGCGCCCCCGACGCAGTTTCGCGCTGAGCGACACCTCACGGGCTCCGCAGCCCGTGACCTGTCGCTCAGCGCGAAACAACCGGGCGCGAAAAGCCCGCTCAGGCCCGGTCGAAGATCGTCGTCATGTCGGCGATGTGGTCCTCGGTGGGCGGCGACCCCGAACTGGGGCTGCGATCCGCACAGCGGTTGCCGCTACAACTGAGCATGGATCAGTCGACGGAAGGAGCGCCGCAGTGGCAGCGCATCGCATGCCCGAATCGGACCGGCCCCGTCGGCCCGTCCCGGCCTGGGTGACCGCGCCGCCCGTCGACGAGGTCGCGCCCGAGCGGGTCGCCGCCGCCGGTCACGTGAACGCCTCCGGCCGGGAGGCCCGCCCCACCCCCGCCTCGTCACGCGCCGCCCACGCGGTGCCGGTCCCACCGACCACGGTCGCCCCGGCAGGGAACGCCGCGGCTGAGCAGTCACCCGCCGCGCATGCGCCGGCCGCGCACGCACCGACGTCCGAGCCCGCGTCGATCGCCGCACTGGTCGAAGCCGACGCCCCCGTGCCCGACTTCCCGCCGCAGCAGGAACTGCTGCCCCCGGCCCCGACGTCGCCGAACGTGCACACCGTGCCGTTCGAGACCCCCGCGGTGCCGCCGTCGTCGGTCGTCCCCGCCTCCGGGCTCGTGGTGCCGGTCTCCCCGGTCGCCGCCGCACCCGCCTCGGCGGACGCGACACCGCTCGTCGCACCGCTCACCACCCCCTCGCCGGAGGCACCGCCGACCGCCACACCCGCGGTGCCCGTCGCCGGACAGCCCCGGTTCTCGGTGCCCGGCCTCGAACACGTGGTCGTCGAGGGCACCGAACCCGAGCCCGTCGGCCCGATCGGCTACCGGACACCCCGACGCTTCGCCCACCAGCAGGCCGCCGCACGGTCGGCAGCACCCACACCCGCAGCCGCGGGGTCGTTCGACGCCGTGCTGCACGCGGCGCCGACCACCGCGGCTCCCGGCGGCACCGCCGTCGCGACCCCGAAAGCCCGGGCGACCACGGCCCTGGTCGCACCCACCCCGGTGCCGCAGGGTGCTGGCGGGGGCGAGGCGGGCCTCCCGACCGAACTGCTCGACCAGCCCGTGACCGCAGGCGCCGTGCCGGGGCCACGCCGTGCGCTCGGCGCGACCGCCGGTGCGGTGCTCGGTGCCGTCGCCGGGATCGCGACGATCGGTCTGGCGGCCTGGTGGTTCACCGCTCCGGCGACCGTGCACGGCGTCGGCGTGGTGCTCGGACTGCTCGCGTTGGTGCTCTCGATCGTGACACTGCGCGACCGCACGGCCGCGTGGCAGCGACCGGTCGCGCTGCTCGGTGCGGTGCTCGGCGGTGTCGGCACGATCGTGCTGCTGTGGGCGGTCGCGGCGGCGCTGCTGCCGCTCGCGGGCGTGACGCTGCCGGACGTCACCGGCACCGGCACGACCCCGACGCTCGCCCCGTAGCGCACCGCGGCCCGCGAGCGCTCAGACGCCGTCGTCTCGGCAGGACGCCGCGTCGACGTCGAGACGCCTCCGAAAGTCGCGGCGTCTCGGCGGCTCGGCGGTGTCGAGACAACATGCCGGCGTCTTGCTGCGGACACCAGCCCGAACACGCCGGCGTCTCGCCGCCGATGCACGCGCTCAGACGGCGCGGACGACCCCGCGGGACAGGATCGCGTTCGTCAGCGCGTCGATCGGCTCCCGCTGCACCGTCGGGTTCGCGATGAGGACGTAGTCCACCGCAGGCAGATCCGGCAGCCCGAGCCGCTGCGACACCTTCACCAGGTCGGCCGGGATCAGCGAGTGCGGGAACACCGCGACGCCGATGCCCGCGCGCACCGCGGCGAGCACCCCGTTGACGTCGCGGGTGTTGCAGGTGATCCGCCAGGTGCGGCCTGCGGCCTCGAGGGCGTCGATAGCCATCTGCCGGCTGATGCTCGGCGCCTGGTACGCGATGAGCGGGACGGGTTCGCCGGGTTCCAGGGCGATGCCGTCCTGCGCCATCCACACCATCTGGTCGGTGGCGACCCGGGTGCCCTCGGCGGACTCCCCCGCCGTCTGCTTGATGAACACCAGGTCGAGCTGGCCGGCGTGCACCCGGCGGAGCAGGGGTGACGACTGGTTCACCGTGAGCTCGAGGTTCACCTGCGGGTGCAGCCGTCGGAAGTCCCGCAGGATCCGCGGCAGCTGGGTGATGGCGAGGTCGTCCGCCGCCCCGAACCGCAGCCGCCCGCGGGTGGCCGCGCCGGAGAAGTAGGCGTCGGCGGTGGCGTGCGCGGCGAGGATCGTCCGTGCGAACCCGGCCATCGCGTCCCCGTTGTCGGTCAGGGCGACGCCGCGGGTGTCCCGGGCGACGAGGGTGCGCGCCACCGCGGTCTCGAGGCGCCGGACGTGCTGCGACACCGTCGGCTGGCTGATGCCGAGCCGGGTGCCGGCCTGCGTGAAGCTGCCGGTCTCCGCCACGGCCAGGAACGTCTGCAACAGGACCGGATCGAGCACGTCGCGCCTTCCGTCGGTGCGACCTCATTCGACATCGCAATGGAGTGATAGCCACCATAGGGGTATCGAATGGGCCGGCGCCACGTAGTTTCGTTGGGGTACCAGATCCACACCGACGTCCGGAGAACCCCGCACCGTGAGCGCGTCACCGACGACCCTCCCCCCGCCCACCGAACCGCTCCCGATCCAGGCCACGCGACCGCCGTGGCGCCACACGCTCATCGCCCTGTCCGTGCCGAACTTCCGGCTGTTCACGGCGACCAACCTGGTGGCGATGACCGCCGGCTGGATGCAGCGCATCGCGCAGGACTGGCTCGTGCTGCAGCTGACCGGGTCGGTCGCGCAGGTCGGCATCACGGTCGCCTGCCAGTTCGCGCCGATGCTGCTGTTCGGGCTGCTCGGCGGCGTCCTGGTCGACCGGTTCTCGAAGCGCGCGCTCATGATGATCACGCAGGGCGCCTTCGCGGTGCTGTCCGCGCTGCTCGCTGTCCTGACGCTCGCCGGCGTCGTCGAGGCGTGGCACATCTGGGTGATCGCGTTCCTGGTCGGCATGGTCACCGTGATCGACAACCCGGCACGGCAGGTGTTCGTCACCGAGATCGTCGGGCACAAGCACCTGCGGAACGCCATCAGCGTGAACTCGTCGGTGTTCCAGCTGGGCGGCATGATCGGTCCAGCGCTGTCCGGCGCCCTGCTCGTCGCGGTGGGTGCGGGGTGGTCGTTCGGGGTGAACGCGATCGCCTGCGTCGCCGTCGTCGTGACGCTCGGGTTCCTGAAGGTCTCCGAACTGCACCGCACACCCCCGGCGCCCCGCGGCAAGGGGCAGCTCGTGGAGGGCCTGCGCTACGCCGTGCACAAGCCGACGATCATCGTGCCGGTGATCCTCGTCGCGTTCTTCTCGGTGTTCGCGCTGACGATGCCCGTGCTGCTGTCCGCCTTCGCGTCACAGGTGTACGACGTCGGCGCCGGCGGCTACGGGGTGTTCAACTCCGCCGTGGCGATCGGCGCCCTGGTCGGTGCGCTGCTCTCCACCCGGAGGGCCGTCGTCCGGCTCCGCACCATCGTCGGCGGGGTGTTCTGGACGGGCCTGCTGCTCGTCGTCTCGGGGTCGATCCCGGCGATCGCACCGTTCACCGTCGCGCTGGTTGCTGTCGGGATGTCGCAGCTGCTGTTCCAGACCGCGTCGAACTCGCTCGTGCAGCTGTCGTCGAACGTGGCGATCCGCGGCCGGGTGATGTCGCTCTACGTCCTGGTGCTGCTCGGTGGACAGGCGATCGGCGGGCCGCTGATGGGCCAGATCGTCGACCGCTTCGGTGCGCACGTGGGGATGATGGTCGCCGGAGGCGTGCCGGCTGCGGCCGCCGCCGTGATCGCGCTCGTGCTCGCCCGCCGGGGCGGCCTGCACCTGGCGGTGCAGATGCGCCACCACCTGCCGGTGCCGGCGATCGTCGCGCACTGACGCGGGCCCTGGCGGTGACCATCCGCCGACCTGGAGGCCCGTGGCGGCCCCGCCCCGCGCCTCCCGTCCGCCCCTTGGTCGCGTCGGGTGGTGCGCAAAACACCGGTGTTCACGCTCGACGCCGCGGGATCCCGCGGTGCGTTGCGTGAACACCGGTGTCTTGCGAGGGGCAGTGCCTCAGTAGGCGACGCCGAAACGCGTCTGGTGGTGCGCCGGGGTGACGATCTCGTCGACGAACGCGATCGCGTAGTCGGCACCGGAGATGTCCGAGTTGCCCTCGGCGTCGGCGAGCAGGACCTCGTCCGAGGCGCGGTAGGTGCCGCGACGCTCGCCCGGGTTGTAGCTGCCGAAGGCCGCGGCGGGGCTCACGTAGAACCAGTCGACCTCGGTGTCCGACGCACGGAGGGCGTCGAGGATCTGCGCGTGGCTCTTCGCCTCGCCCTTGAAGGCGTCCGGGAAGCCGTCGGTGTCGAAGAGGCGGGGGCCGTCCTCGGACACGCGCATCGAGCCGGCACCGCCGACGATGCCGAGCCGCGCACCGGCTGCAGCGGCGGCGTCGACGAAGTGCTGGAACTTGTCCTTCAGCTCGCTGCCGTCGGCCTGCACGGCGTGGAGCGAGACGATGACGACGTCGGCACCCTTGGTGACCTCGGACACGAAGTCGGCGTCGAACGCGTCACCCTGCGCCAGGGTGAGACCCTCGGCCGGCTCGAGCTTGCTCGTGTCGCGGGCGACCGCGGTGACGGCGATGCCGCGGGAGAGGGCCTCGTGGGTGATGGCGGAGCCGGCGTAGCCGGTGCCTCCGAAGACGACGATGTTGGTCATGGTGTTCCCTTCGTGGACGTGCTGGGCGTCGGTGACGTTGACAGTCACCGTACAAGAGTTACTCTCTTTGAGTAAGTAGGCACCTGGCGGTGCGTTGCGGAGGAGACCATGTCAGCACTCGAGTACAGCCCCTACGCGGCGGACTGCCCCAGCCGGCAGCTGCTCGACCGCATCGGCGACCGGTGGAGCGTGCTGACGATCGGCGCCCTCGCCGACGGTCCCGCACGGTACTCGGCGGTGGCGGCCCGGGTGCAGGGGGTCTCCCAGAAGATGCTCACCCAGACGCTGCGGGCGCTCGAACGCGACGGCATGGTGACGCGGACGGTGTTCCCCGAGATCCCGCCGCACGTGGAGTACGAACTGACCGAGCTCGGGCGGTCGTTGCGCACGGTGCTCGTGCCACTGGAGGACTGGGCCACCTCGCACATGCCCGACGTCGCCGAGGCGCGCGAGGGGTACGACGCGCGCTGAGCGAGCCCGCACTCGGAATCCCCGACGGCGACGAGTGGTTGCCTGGGGACATGCGATCGATCGTCTACACGAAGCCCGGTGCCAGCAGCGTCCTCGAACTCGTCGAGCGGGAGATCCCGGAGCCCGGAGCCGGTGAGGTCCGCGTCCGCGTCGTCGTCTCCGGCGTCAACCCGACCGACTGGAAGGCCCGTGCCGGCGGCACGTACGGCGACGGACTGCCCTTCCCCGAGATCACGCCGAACCAGGACGGCGCAGGTGTCGTCGACGCCGTCGGTGCCGGAGTCGACGGACTGGCCGTCGGCGACCGTGTCTGGCTGTTCATGGCGGCGGCGTCACGTCCGACCGGCACCGCGCAGGAGTACACGGTCGTGCCCGAGTCGCGCGTGGTCCCGCTGCCCGACGGCGTCTCGTTCGACGTCGGCGCCTCGCTCGGCGTGCCCGCCATGACGGCGCACCGAGCGCTCACCACCCACGAGGACGGCCCCGCACGCCTGGGCCCCGGTGCCCTGGCCGGCTTCACCGTGCTCGTCGCCGGCGGCGCCGGTGCCGTGGGGCACGCCGCGATCCAGCTCGCCCGCTGGGCCGGCGCGACCGTCATCACGACGATCAGCTCGGACGCGAAGGCAGCACTGGCGACTGCGGCCGGCGCCCACCACGTCGTGAACTACCGCGACGAGGATGCTGCCGAGCGCATCCGGTCGATCGCGCCGGACGGTGTCGACATCGTCGTCGAGGTGTCGATCCCGCAGAACGCCGCGCTGGTCGCCGACGTGCTGGCGAACCATGGTGTCGTGTCGATCTACGCGAACAACGGCGGCGACGAGGCGAGCCTGCCGATCCGCCCGAACATGAGCGTGAACGCCCGCTACCAGTTCCTGCTGCTCTACACGATCGGCGACGAGGCGCTGTCCGCGGCAGCCGAGGACGTCACCGAGGCGCTGCACGACGGTCTGCTGCCGGTCGGCGAGGACGCCGGGCTCCCGCTCACCCGCTTCGCGCTCGGACAGACCGCCCAGGCGCACGACGCGGTCGAGCAGGACACGGTCGGCAAGGTGCTCATCGACGTGACCGAGGCGCCGTAGCTGCGACATCGGAGCCGGCTCGGGCTCGGGCTCGCAGACGACGAACGGCTCCCACGCATGCGTGGGAGCCGTTCGTCGTGGACGATGCGGGAGGGGTCAGCGACCCAGACGCGCGGCGATCGCTGCGGTGACCCGGAGCCGGGCTGCAACGCGCTCGCGTTCGATGTTGGCGGCGATGACGTCGAGGTCTTCGTAGTCGGCGTCGGTGGTGGTGTCGTTCCAGTTCGGCGAGGAGATCCGGGCACGCCCGAACGACGGCGGAGCAGGGTTCACGGTCGTCATGGGGGCATCGTACGTCGAGCGTCCGACAGAGCGTGTGAGCATCACGGGCCTTTCCTTGGATTGCGGTCGCGCTCGGGGAACGAGTAGGTCAACGAGAACGCGACGGCCATGAACGACGCCATCATCGCGATGTTCTTGGCGTCGAGTTCGGTGAAGGCGTCGGGGACCGGAGAGTCGACGGTGAGCATGCCGAACGAGTACTGGTCGGACCGGATCACCACCGAGACGTACGAGGTGTACCGCGGCTCGAAGCCCCGCAGGTCCTGGTCGACGTCCACGTCGGCCGAGCGGTCACCGACGATCCGGGGTGATCCGCCGACCAGCACCCACTCGAGGTTGCGGTCACCGTAGGGCGTGCCCGCGCGGAAGACCCCGGCGGTGTCGCCGGCCCCACCGTGACCGATCGGCTCGAGCGCACGCAGATCGGTGGACAGCTGGTACACGTTGGCGCGGACGTCGGGCACCTTGGGCAGCAGGTAGAACGCCAGGGCCACGGCGACGCGGTCGGCGACCACCGAGAGTTCACCGTGGCGCTCGGATCGGGGCAGCTCGGTGAACCGGACGAGCCGGGTGGCGATCTGGCCGAACGCGTACCGGACCGCCGTCGACTGCTCGAGCTCCGCCGCGGTGGCGTTGTCCTCGGCCACCGACCGGGCGGCGTCGCTGCGCCGGGTCCGGACAACCTGCACGGTCACGGCGCCGACGAGCACGACGAGCCCGAACGCGACGAGCGACAGTCGGACCGCCGGCGTGACGAACAGGTTCGGCAGCTGGAACGCCGCGGTGGGCGCAGCAGCCACCACGATCGGCCACACGACCGTGCCGACCCGTCCTGAACGCTGTTGCCCCATGACCACGACGCTAGGTCACGCCACCGACGCGGACGGAGTTGTCCACAGGCGGGTTCTCCACAGGATCCATCGGCCTCCACCGGCCCGTCGCACGCAGCTGGTAAGCAGGACCCATGACCGACGTCAGCACGCCCGTTCCCGGATCCAGAGCCCTCGTCCTCGGTGGCGGAGGTGTCGCCGGCATCGCGTGGGAAGTCGGCGTCCTCGTCGCCCTGCAGGAAGCCGGCGTCGACCTCGACGCCGCCGACCTCGTCGTCGGCACCAGTGCCGGCAGCGTCGTCGGCGCGTTCGTCCGGAACGGTGCCGTCCAGCAGGCCTACGACCAGCAGCACACCCCGGCGCCGACCACCTACGAAGAGCCGGCGCCCATCGACGTCGAGGCCGTGCAGCAGCACATCGGCGCAGCACTGCAGGGTGCGACCGGCGAGCAGGACGCCCGGGCTCGACTCGGTCAGGCTGCACAGCAGGTCGTCGGCGGGCAGAGCGACGACGAGCGCACCGCGACCTTCGGCGAGACGCTCCCGTCCACCGAGTGGCCGGAGAAGCCGCTCGCCGTCACCGCGGTCGACGCCACCGACGGCACCTTCCGCCTGCTGACGGCAGCCGACGGCGTGCCGCTCCCCCGTGCGGTCGCGGCCAGCTGCTCGGTGCCCTTCGTCTGGACCCCGGTCGCCATCGACGGCCGCCCGTACGTCGACGGTGGTGTCCGCTCGGGCACCAACGCCGACGCCGCCGCCGGGTACGAGCGCGTGCTCGTCATCGCCTGCGGCCCCGAGGGCCCGTCCCCGTGCGGGCCCTGGCTCGACGTCGCCGTCGAGACCCTGCGGGCCGGCGGATCGTCGGTCGAGGTCGTGGTGGCGGACAGCGCGTCCCAGCAGGCCTTCGGCACGAACTCGCTCTCGCTCGCCACCCAGACACCGTCGGCCGAAGCCGGCCACGCCCAGGGCACCGTGGTCGCCGAGCAGGTCGCCGCCTTCTGGGCCGAGGACCTGGCGAGCGTGCACGCATGAGCACCCCGTTCTCCGACCTCGACCAGTACGTCGCGCTCCCCCGCGTCGACGGCATCGACATCAGCCCCGACGGCACCCGCGTCGCCCTGACGGTCAGTGCCCTCGACCCCGACGGCACCGGGTACCGCCGGTCGATCTGGCAGGTACCAGCAGCCCAGGCCGAGGACGCGGACGACGCCGGCACACCCGCCGCGCGACCGGTCCGCCTCACGCGCTCCGCCAAGGGCGAGGGCGGCATCGCCTTCACCCGCACCGGCGACCTGCTCTTCGTCTCCGCCCGGCCCGACGCCGACGCCACCGACCTCGAGACAGCCCAGCTCTGGGTGCTGCCTGCGAACGCTGGCGAGGCACGTCCGCTCACCCGCCTGGCCGGCGGCGTCGGTGGGGTCCTGGCCACCGCGGCCTCGTCGGACGTCGTGGCGCTGACCGCCGACCTGCTGCCGGGGGCCGGCTCCGACCCCGCGACCGTGCTCGAGGCCGACGCGGAGCTCCGGAAGAGCCGGAAGGACAAGCAGGTCCGCGCGATCCTGCACGAGACCTACCCGGTCCGGTACTGGGACCACGACCTCGGGCCGGCCCAGACGCACGTGCTGACGCTCGAGACGGCCGACAGCGACGCCGTCGGCGCCAGCGCCGAGCCCGTCCAGCCCGTCCAGCCCGTCGACCGCACACCGGCGCCCGGCCGCTCGCTCGACCACGTCAGCGGGGCGCTCACGCCCGACGGCTCGGTCCTGCTGGCATCCGTCGGCGTCCGGGAGGCCCGTGGGGACCGCTCGACGCTCGTCACCATCGACCTGTCCAGCGGCCACCGCACGGTGCTGTTCGACGACGTCGACGTCGACCACGAGATGCCGGCGCTCAGCCGCGACGGCAGGACGATCGCCTGGGTCCGCACCGTCCGCTCCACCCCGGCCGGCGCGAACCAGCAGGAGGTCTGGGTCGCCGGCATCGACGGCTCCGACGCCCGCCGTGTCGCGACCGACTGGGACCGCTGGCCGAGCGAACTCGTGTTCGAGCACGGCGACCGCGCGCTCCTGGCGGTCGCCGACCAGGACGGCCGCGCGCCGGTCTTCCGCATCCCCCTCGACGGCGGAGCCGTCGAGCAGCTGACGCACGACGACTGGGCGTACTCGAACCTGCGCGTGGCGGCGGCGACGGGCGTGGTCGTGGCGCTCCGGGCCTCCTGGGCGGCCCCGCTGCACCCGGTGCGGATCGCGACGGACGGCACGGTGACCCCGTTGGCGACGCCGGCGCCCCTGCCGGACGTGCCCGCTCACCTGGAAGAGGTCGAGACGACCGCAGCCGACGGCGCCCGGGTGCGCGGCTGGCTGGTCGTGCCCGAGGGCGACGGGCCGCACCCGCTCGTCCTGTGGATCCACGGCGGACCGCTCAACTCGTGGAACCAGTGGTCCTGGCGCTGGAACCCGATGCTGCTCGCAGCCCGGGGCTACGCCGTGCTGCTGCCGGACCCAGCGCTCTCGACCGGTTACGGACTCGACTTCGTGAACCGCGGCTGGAACGCCTGGGGGCAGGCGCCGTACACCGACCTGATGGCGATCACCGACGTGGTCGAGGCGCGGGCGGACATCGACGCGACCCGCACCGCCGCGATGGGTGGATCGTTCGGCGGGTACATGGCGAACTGGGTCGCCGGGCACACCGACCGGTTCCGCGCGATCGTCACCCACGCGAGCCTGTGGGCGCTCGACCAGTTCAACGGCACGACGGACTCGTCGCAGTACTGGTCGTCGATCTTCGACGCCGACGGGATCGCGGCGAACGACCCGCACCGGTTCGTGGCCGACATCACGTCACCGATGCTCGTGATCCACGGCGACAAGGACTACCGGGTGCCGATCGGCGAGGGGCTGCGGCTCTGGTCCGAACTCGCGGAGCACCACGCGGCACCGGACGGCTCGATGCCGCACCGGTTCCTGTACTTCCCGGACGAGAACCACTGGGTCCTCGCTCCGCAGCACGCCGTGGTCTGGTACGAGACGGTGTTCGCGTTCCTCGGGCAGCACGTGCTCGACCAGGAGTGGGAGCGGCCGGCGCTGCTCGGGTAGCGCACCCGCCCGGCGAACCGGGGCGAGCCGGGTGGGCCGCTAGACGAACGCGGCCTGCCCGGTGATCGCCCGCCCGACGATCAGGGTGTTGACCTCGCGCGTGCCCTCGTACGAGTAGATCGCCTCGGCATCGGCGAAGAACCGGGCCACGCCCTTGTCGAGCACGATGCCGTTGCCGCCCTGTACTTCGCGGCACCAGGCGACGGTCTCCCGCATCTTCGCGGTGGCGAACGCCTTGGCCATCGCCGAGTGCTCGTCGCCACCGACCCCGGCGTCCTGCATGGCCGAGGCTTGCGTGCACAGTGCGATCGAGGCCGTGATGTTCGACAGCGACTTGACGAGCAGGTCCTGCACGAGCTGGTGCGCGGCGATCGGCTTGCCGAACTGGATCCGCTCGCGGGCGTAGGCGAGCGCGGCCTCGTACGCACCGACCGCGATGCCGACGGCCTGCCAGGCGACCTCGGTGCGGGTCAGTCGGAGCACCTCGGCGGTCGAGCGGAACGACGTCGCGTTCTGCAGCCGGCGCGACTCGGGCACCCGGACGTCCTGCATGACGATGTCGGCGTTCTGCACCCCGCGCAGCGCGATCTTGTCCTCGATCTTCGTCGCGGTGAAGCCCGCGGTGTCGGTGGTGACGAGGAAGCCCTTGACCTGACCGTCGGCGACGTCCTTCGCCCAGATCACGACGACGTCGGCGAAGGTGGCGTTGCCGATCCAGCGCTTCTCGCCGTCGAGCACCCACTCGTCGCCCTCGCGCCGGGCGGTGGTGCGCAGACCCTTCGCGGAGTCGCTGCCCGAGTACGGCTCGGTGAGCCCGAACGCCCCGACGATCTCACCCGCAGCCATGCGGGGCAGCCACTCGCGCTGCTGTTCGTCACTGCCGGCGACCGCGATCGAGTTCATCGCCAGGCCGGACTGCACGCCGATGAAGGTGGCGACGCTCGCGTCCACGCGTCCGAGTTCGAGGGCCGCCCAGCCGCGGTACACGGCCGAGTTCTCGAACTGCCGCACGAGCGGGACGCCCGGCCCGTACATGCCGAGCTCGGCGAGCGGCGCGATGACCTGCATCGGGAACTCGGCGCGCGCCCAGTACGCGTCGGCGATGGGCGCGACCTCGCGCTCGAGGTACTGCCGGAGCTGCCCGAGCGACGCGCGCTCCTGCTCGGTGAGCTGTTGCTGGAAGCCGTAGAAGTCCGATTCGAGCAGGGGCGTCGCGGGCATCGTCGTTGACATGGGAACCACGATGCATCATTCTCGAAAACGTTGCAAGAGAGGATCGCGTGTACACATCAGACTCTGCGCTGCGCGCCTTCCGGGAGGCCCGTCACACCTTCATCGCCGGCTCACGGATCGACATGGGGGCGTTGGCTGCCGCACTCGGCGTCGACCGCACGTCGCTGTTCCGGTGGGTCGGCAACCGTGACCGGTTGCTGTCCGAGATCCTGTGGTCCCTCGCAGTCCCGACCCTCGACGGAGCCACCCACGCCGCCGACGAGATCGGGGCGACCGGAGCAGCCCGGCTCGTCGTCGTGCTCGACCGGTTCACCGCCGACCTGATCGACGCCCCGTACTTCCGGGCGTTCCTGACGCGCGAACCCGCTCGGGCGATGCGTCTGCTCACCACCTCGGACAGTGACGTGCAGAGCCGCTTCGTCGCCCGGGTGACCGCTCTCATCGAGCAGCAGGAGTCGTCCGGTACGTTCGATCCGGCACCGTTGTCGGCTGAGGAGCTCGCACGGCTGCTCGTCCGGATCTCCGAGTCGTTCACCTACGCCGAGTTCATCTCCGGTGAGACCCCTGATCCCGACCGGGCCCGTGCGGCGTTCGAGTACGTCCTGCGGCCCGACGCGGTGCACGCCACACCCGCACCACCGATCGGAGACCGATGACCATCGACGAGTACCCGTTCCGCCGCTCCTACCCCACCCGGTGGAACGACAACGACATGTTCGGGCACGTCAACAACACGATCTACTACTCGGCGATGGACAACGCGTCGACGTACTGGTTCCGCGAGGCCGCCGGGCTCGACCCGTTCTCGTCGGAGTGGATCGCCGTGCTGGTGTCGTCGAGCTGCCGGTTCGTCGAGTCCGCCGTCTGGCCGGACGTCATCGAGGTCGGGATGCGCTCGAAGCACCTCGGCACTACGAGCCTGTCGTGGGAGTTCGGTCTGTTCCGTCAGTCCGACGGCGCCCTGCTCGCCACCGGTGAGTTCGTGCACGTCATCATCGACCGCGAGGGCGCCCGCCGTCCGATCCCGCTGCCCGCCGAGCTCCGCGAGCTCGTGACCGGCTCGATGGTCGCGCAGCAGACCGCCGTCGCCGACTGACGACCTCAGCCCTTCACTGCAGCCAGCTCGAGGTTGATGTCGTCGGGGTCCTGCACGGACAGGATCACCATGCCGGCGTCGCCGAGGTCGGTGACCTCGCCGTGCTCGACACCCGCGGCATCGAGTCGGGCGGCCGCCTCGTGCAGCTCGTCGACCGAACTCACGACGAAACTCACGTGGTCGAGGCCGACGGTGTCCGGATCGAACGTCTGCCCTGCGGGAGCGACCGGACGGAGCCCGAACACCTGGTCACCGAGCCGGAACACCGATCCGCCGTAGAAACGCTCGCGATCCTCACGGACACCCGGCTCGTCGACCTGGTCGCTGAAGTCGATCGCCGGATCCGTGCCGAGCAGCAGCTGGTAGAAGGCCTTGCTCCGGTGGATGTCGGTCACGGTGACACGGACGTGGGCCAGGGCGGTCGGGCGTGCGAACGGCTCGGTCATGGTGGAGCTCCTCAGGGTTGCGCGCCGTTGCTGCGGCGCACACCTGAGGCAACGCTCGGTCCCTCCGAAGCACCCGAGGCCGTGCGGCGACCGGACAGCCCCGTGGACGGCGTTCCGCACGCCGCACAACCGAAGTGCCCCCGAACCGCGGTTCTCCACGGTTCGGGGGCACTTCGGTTCTGCAAGCGGCGCTGGACCCGAACGCCAGCGCCGCAGTCCGGGGTCAGATCAGGTCGTCGGTCAGGTGGTTCGGCGTGCCGAAGCGGTGCGCGGTGATCGACACCGCCTGCTCGCGGACGAACGGCAGGATCTCGAGCCGCCCGGCCTCGGTCACGGGGCCGCCGTAGACCGCGACGTCCGGACGACCACCGACGGCCGAGTACAGCGCCGAGGTGTCGCCGCCGATGAGCCGCACCCGCGTCGACGGACCCGAGGCGACCGAGCTCGCGAAGGCCGCGTCGGACACCGTCTGCGACAGCGAGCGGACGATCGGCAGCGAACGGATCGCCGCGGCGACGGACGACGGCAGCGTCGCGGCCGTGGAGACCTCGATCGTCGTGCCGGCCCGGAGCGCTGCAGCGACGACGCGGACGAGCTCGATCACCGAGGCATCAGCGTCCGTGTCCGAGTCGGCAACCGCGGCCAGCCGCACCTGCACCGACGGGAACGGCAGGTACCGGGCGATGTTCCGCTCGGCGGAGAGCGCGGAGACGTCGGTCGCGGTGCCGAACAGCGTCGACCATGCCTGCTCGTCGGACGGCAGCGCACGGTCGAGCACCGGCGAGGACACCTCGGCAGCCCGGGCGAACGCCGAGACCGGACCCGACACGGCGACACCGGACGCAGCGGCCGCCGGTGCCGGCGTCCACGACCCGAGCCCGAGCAGGTAGTTCAACCCACCGGCCTTCGTGCCGGCGCCGACCGCCGACTTCTTCCACCCGCCGAACGGCTGGCGGCGGACGATGGCGCCCGTGATGCCGCGGTTGACGTAGAGGTTGCCCGCCTGGATCCGCGACAGCCAGGTACCGATCTCGGCCGGGTCGAGCGAGTGCAGGCCCGAGGTCAGGCCGTAGTCGACCTCGTTCACGATGTTGATCGCCTCGTCGAGCGAGTCGGCGGTCATCATGCCGAGGATCGGGCCGAAGTACTCGGTGCGGTGGAACTCCGAGCCGCGGCGGACGCCCTGTCGGACACCCGGGCTCCAGAGCTTGCCGGTCTCGTCGAGCTGCTTCGGCTCGACGGCCCAGGACTCCCCCGCGCCGAGCTTCGTCAGGCCGTCGAGCAGCTTGCCCGAGGCCGGCTCGATGACGGGACCCATCTGCGTCGCGGCGTCGGTCGGGTACCCCACCGTGAGCGAGGCCACCGCGTCGAGCAGCTGGTTCCGGAAGCGCTTCGACTTCGCGACCGAGCCCACCATGACGACGAGGGACGCGGCCGAGCACTTCTGGCCGGCGTGCCCGAACGCGGACGCGACGACGTCCTTCACGGCGAGGTCGAGGTCGGACGACGGCGTGACGATCACGGCGTTCTTGCCCGAGGTCTCGGCGAGCAGCGGTAGGTCGGGGCGGAACGAGCGGAACAGCTCGGCCGTCTCGTACGCACCGGTGAGGATGACCTGGTCGACCATCGGGGACGCGATGAGCTGCTGCCCGAGGTCGTTCTCCGACACCTGCAGGAACGCGAGCACGTCGGCCGGGGCCCCGTGGGCGTCGAGCGCGGTCTCGATGATCGAGGCGAGCACGGCACCGGAGCGCTCGGCGGGCGGCGCGGGCTTCAGGACGACGGCGGACCCGGCCGCCAGCGCAGCGAGGGTCGATCCGGCGGGGATCGCGACGGGGAAGTTCCACGGCGGCGCGACCAGGGTCAGCGCCGCGGGCGCGAAGGTGGCGCCGTCGACGTCGTCGAGCGAGGACGCCAGGGTGCCGTAGAAGTGCGCGAAGTCGATCGCCTCGGACACCTCGGGGTCGGCCTGGTCGATGGTCTTGCCGGTCTCCGACGCCATGACCTCGATGAGGGCGGCGCGGTTCGCCTCGAGTGCGTCACCGACGGCGTGCAGCACGGCGCCACGCGCACCACCGGACCAGGTCCCCCAGACCGCACCGGCGGCCTTGGCGCGGCCGAGCGCGGAGTCGAGCGCCGTGGCGGAGTCGACCCGGGCCTCCTGGACGGCACGGACGCCGAGCGTCGACGAGGCGACCCGTGCGGTGATGGCGTCGCCCCAGGCGCGGACGGCGCCGACCGAGGGGTCGCTGTCCGGGGTGTTCTCGAAGTGGCCGGGGCCGGGGCGGCCGACGGCGGCGTACCGGTCGGCGACACGGTGGGAGGCCGGCGCTTCGAGGCCCTCGGGCGTCGCGAGCGGCACCAGGGATGCACGGAATCGCTCCTCTTCGCGGGCGAACAGCGGCGGCGAGGACACGAGCGAGAAGACCGCGGACATGAAGTTGTCCTGCGACGCACCCTCTTCGAGACGGCGGATCAGGTAGGCGATCGCGACGTCGAACTCGCCCGGGTGCACGACCGGTGTGTAGAGCAGGAGCGAACCGACGGTGTTCTTCACGGCCGACGCCTGACCCTGCGCCATGCCGAGCAGCATCTCGAACTCGATGCCGTCCCGCACGCCGCGCTCACCGGCGAGCAGCCAGGCGTGCGCGACGTCGAACAGGTTGTGCCCGGCGACACCGACGCGGACGTTCTCGACGCGCGACGGGGTGAGCGCCCAGTCGAGCACGCGCTTGTAGTTGGTGTCCGAGTCCTGCTTGGTGTGCCAGGTGGCGAGCGGCCAACCGTGGACCGAGGCCTCGACCTGCTCCATCGGCAGGTTCGCGCCCTTGACCAGACGGACCTTGATGCCGGCACCACCACGAGCGCGGCGGGCTGCGGACCACTCCTGCAGCTCCTGCATCGCGGCGAGCGCGTCGGGCAGGTACGCCTGCAGCACGATGCCGGCTTCGAGGCCGAGGAACTCGGGCTCGTCGAGGAGCTTCGTGAAGACCGCGATGGTGAGGTCGAGGTCCTTGTACTCCTCCATGTCGAGGTTGATGAACTTGGCCGGGGTGGCGGCTGCGGCACGCTGGAAGAGCGGTCGGAGCTGCTCGACGATGTCGTCCACCGCGTGGCCGAATGCCCACGGCGAGTGCGGGTGCACGGTCGAGGACACCTTGATGGAGACGTAGTCGACGTCGTCGCGGGCCAGGAGCTTGTGCGTGCCCTGGAGTCGGCGGGCGGCTTCGCGCTCGCCCAGGACGGCCTCGCCGAGCAGGTTGACGTTGAGGCGGACGCCGTCGCGCTTGATGCCGGCGATGGCCGGGCCGAGCTTGGAGTCGGTGGCGTCGACGATGAGGTGGCCGACCATGTTGCGGAGGACGCGTCGGGCGATGGGGACGACGACGTTCGGCATCATCGGGGCCACGCCGCCGCCGAGCCGGACGAGTCCGCGGAGCGCGGCGGGCAGGAACCCGGGGGCGTCCGGGGCGATCTGGCGGAGCTTGCGTGCGGCGACGGCGAGGTCTTCCGGTCGCACGACCCCGTCGACGAACCCGACGGCGAAGTCGAGGCCGGCGGGGTCGGCGAGCACGCCGGCGAGCTGCTTCGCGGAGCCGTCGACCGGGTAGGACTCGGCCTCGGCGAGCCACTGTCGGACGAGCGCGACGGACTGGTCCGCCAGGGCGTCGTGGTCGATGGCGGAGTCCTCGTGCAGCGTCGTCATGGGTTCAGTGTGGAGGTCGGGGATGCGGTAGCGGAAGTGAGCGTTCCTGATGGATACCGTTCAGTTCCGCTACCGTTCCGGTCGTGATCCGGCTAGCGTCGGATCATGCTCGACGTCCGCCGTCTCGTGCTCCTCCGGGAGCTGTCCATCCGCGGCACGATCGCGGCCGTCGCGGAGGCCGTGAACTTCACCCCGTCGGCGGTCTCGCAGCAGCTGAGTGCCCTGGAGCGGGAGGCCGGAGTGCAGCTCCTCCGCAAGGCCGGGCGACGGCTCCAGCTCACCCCGCAGGCCGAGGTGCTGGTCGCTGCGGCGGGCCAGGTACTCGACGTCCTCGAGCACGCGCAGTCCCAGGTGGAGGACACCCTGTCATCCGTGCAGGGCCGCGTCCGGGTCGCCGTGTTCCAGTCCGCGGCCCTCGCCCTGATGCCGAGCGCCCTGCACGAAATGGCCACGGAACACCCCGACGTCCGGGTCGAGATGGTCCAGCGGGAACCGGAGACCGCACTGAACGAGACGTGGGCTCGTGACTTCGACATGGTCATCGCCGAGCAGTACCCGGCCCATGCCGCTCCGCACCTGCCCGGGCTCGACCGCTCCGACCTGACGACCGACACCGTCCGGCTCGCCCTGCCCCCGCTCGACACTGCCCTGCGCCCGGTGTCGTCGCTCGAGGACGCCCGCACCATGCCCTGGGTGATGGAACCCCGCGGCACCGCGTCGCGGCACTTCGCGGAGCAGGTCTGTCGGCGCTGGGGCTTCGAGCCCGACGTCCGGTACGAGACCGCCGATCTGCAGACGCAGATCCGTCTGGTCGAGTCGGGCAACGCGGTGAGCCTGATGCCGGACCTGATGTGGACCGGTCGGACGACGACCTGTCGGCTGCTCGAGCTGCCGGAGGGGCCCCGACGCACGATCTTCACCGTGGTGCGGTCCGCGGGGTCGTCGTCCCCGGCGGTCCGCGCACTCCGTGACGCGCTCGAGCGCGCGGCGGCGGCCGTCGGCGACTGATCCGCCGGCGCACGCCATCCGGCGCGCACATCAGCCACCGCGCACGCGAGACGACACCGTGACCGGATCGAGACCTGTGCATCCGTCAGGATCTCGTCGCCGCAGACATCTCCTGGATGAGGGCACCTCCCGGTGCCCCGACCGGCATCCGAGGGGGATCCCATGAACCAGCCCTGCACCTCCACCACGCGACGGGTCGCTGCCATCGGCGCAGCCGTCGCCATCGTCACCGCGTCGTCGGCGTTCGGCATCGGCGCCGCGACCGCCGTCGCGGCCGAGCCCACCACCGCCACGAGCACGGCGACACCCGGTACGCCGGCCGAGCCCGCCGCGCCCATCACGCCCGCCGCGCCCATCACGCCCGCCGCGCCCGTCACGACGGTCGACACCGACCAGCAGCCGGGAGGCCCGTCCACCGGCACGACGCCGACTGCGGTCCCGGAAACGGCGGCACCAGAGCCCACGGCACCCGCCGCACCGGCGACACCGACGACACCTGCGGCGCCCGCGGCACCCGCCGACGGCAGCGACCTCGCCTTCACGGAACCGTCCACCGCCGAGGACCCGATCGAGCTCACCGCCACCAGCGGCACGCCCTTCACACGCACCTTCGAGACCACCGGCGGCGACGGCACCGTCGGCTACGCCATCCAGGACGCCCCGTCCTCCGACTACTGGGTCAACGTCGACACCGGTGTCCTGAGCGGTGACCCGAAGGAGGCCGGGACCTTCCGGTTCCAGGTCGTCGCCCTGAGCGGCTCGACCGAGATCACGCAGTACGTCGAGCTGACGGTCGCACCCGGTGACCCCGTGGGCGTGACGTTCGGCGTCGCCACCCCCGACTACAACGGGCTGTGGCAGGTCGAGACCGACGGCACGATCTGGGAACAGGCCGCCGGTCAGGGCCGCGTCCGCATCGTGCCGAGCATCCCCGTCACCGAGGACACCCCCCTCACGCTCGCCGGGCTCGCGGTCGACGCGTACGGCAACCGGACCACGCCGGGTCCGGACTACCCCCGGTCGACGGTCACGAGCACGGACGACTCCGACGCGGCGGTGTGGAACGACGGGGACTCCTCGAACACCGTGACCTTCGGCGGCACCGGCACCCGGACCGTGACGGTCTCCGAAGGGGGCGTCTCCACGTCGTTCGAGGTCGTGGTCGGCGCCGAGGACACCGACGGACCCGCCGCCCCGGACACCATCACGTTCACCGAGCCCTCGACGCCCGAGTCCCCCATCCGCATCGAGACCACCGCGGGCGAGCAGATCGAGCGCACGTTCACCGCGACGGGGTCGTCGACGGAGCTGCACTACGTCCTGCTGACCGGCCCGACGGCGTTCCCCGTCCCGGGCAACGAACACCCGATCGCACCGCTCGGCCTCGCCGTCGGTGACACGAGCGGGGTCCTGAGCGGCGCTCCGACGGTGGCCGGCGAGTACGACTTCCAGGTCATGGCGATGAACGGGTCCCGCGCTGCCACCCAGTACGTCCACCTGTCCATCCGTCCCGCCGCGACGGAGGAACTCAGCCTGCTCGTCGGCACGATCGGGTCCCCGAAGGGGTGGCTCCGTGACGCCGAGGGCCTGCGCGAGATCTTCGCGGAGAGCCCGAGGTCGATCCCGGTCGACGCCGTCCCGGTGGCCCAGGGGGCGACGATGGTCGTCCGGGTGACGGCCCTCGACGCGTTCGGGAACAGCACGAAGGAGTCCGACGGCGCGCAGCCCGTCGTGACGAGCAGCGTGGCCAGCGACGAAGTGACGCTGCCGTACGGCGAGTGGGAGCCCCGGGTCGGGTTCCCGCACGCCTCGCCGCACACCATCACGGTCGCCCTCGGTGAGGTCTCGACCACGTTCGACGTGGACGTGCGGCCGTCGGTCGCGACCGTCGGCGACACGACCCCGACGGCCGGCGGCGGTGGCCACCTCGCCTACACGGGCGCTGACGCCTCCGGGCCGCTCGCGTGGGCGCTGGGCCTGCTCGCCGCCGGCGGCGGTCTGCTGGTCCACCGGCTGCGTCGCCGTCGCGCCTGAGACGCGGCCCCGGACGGACGGGAGGCGCGGTGCGGGCCCGCACCGCGCCTCCCGTCCGTCCTTTCGCGCCCACAGGGCGCGCCGCGCGTGCGGGGGTCCGGCGGTTTCCCGCACGCACCCCCAACCCGGGTCACATTCCGGTGAATCGTCACAGCCCGGCAACGTCATCCCGCTACGATCCGAGGACGCCGACATTCTCGGCAAATTCACATGATCTGGGCGATGAGCCCGGACCGAATCCCTGGGGGATCCCGTGCACCGCAGCACCTCCACTGTCCGTCGCGCCTGCGCCGTCGGCACCACCGTCGCCCTGGTCGGCCTGACCACCGGCCTCGGCATCATGACCGCGACGGCCGCCAACGCCGAGACGCTCGACACGACGCAGCCGATCGTGGCCGCCGAGACGCCCGCTCCGGTCGTCTCCGACGAGACGCCCACGCCGACGGACCCGCCCGTCGAGACCGCGCCCGAGACCCCGGCTCCGGTCGAGGAAGCCCCGGCACCCACCCCCGAGGCCACCGAGCCCGCCGCGCCGGAGACCACCGCGCCGGCCGCCACCGAGGCTCCGAAGCCGACCGAGACCCCGAAGCCGGACGTCACGGCCAAGGCCGCCGACGCCACCGTCACCATCGAGGGCACGGCCAAGGTCGGCACCCGACTCGTCGCCGTCGTCACCGGCTTCGACGACGAGGCGGGGTACAAGTACTCGTGGACCGACCAGGACGGCAACGTCCTGTCGAAGGCCGCGAGCTACGTCGTCGACCCGACCGACGTCCGCAAGACCATCACGGTCGCCGTGACGGGCACGCTGCCCGGCGCGACCGAGACCTCCACGGTCGAGTCCGAGGCCACCGCCGCCGTGACGCAGACCCCGGCGTTCCTCGGTGAGGACGGCCAGCCCACCAAGGCCGGTGCCACGCAGGACAGCCCGCTCGAGCTGAGCACCGCCGCCGGTGACGCCTTCTCGCACACCTTCCGTGCGCAGGGCTTCCCGGAGCCGAAGTACAGCCTCGCCTGGTTCGACGAGGACGACGCCGAGTACGCCGAGGAGTTCCCGGAGGACGAGATGTCCCCCGCGGACCAGCTCCCCGACGGCCTCACCTTCGACGCGTCGACCGGTGAGCTCAGTGGGGTCACGACCGAGGCGTGGGACTGGACCTTCGCCGTCACGGCGACCAGCGGCACCGAGACGACCACGCAGTACGTTTCGCTCAACGTCGAGGCCGGTGCGCCGCTCGGCCTGTTCGTCTACACGACCGACCGCGCCGGAGCCTTCGACTTCGACTTCGACGAGAACGACACCAAGAAGCGCACCACGTGGATCATCGACCCGGACGGCAAGGTCTACACCGTCATCACGCAGGGTGACGGCGACGGTGGCCAGGTCGGCACCGAGGTCGACGGCGGTCGTCCCACGATCAAGCAGGGTGGGACGCTCATCGTGACCGGCACGGTCGTCGATCGGTTCGGCAACGAGGTCCTGGGCGAGGACGACGAGTCGATCACGCCCACCGTGACGTCGGACGTCTCGACCGACGTCATCGCCGCAGACCCCGAGATCGGTGAGTTCGGCTTCATCGGCGTCACGTTCCCGCACGCCTCGATCCACAACCTCACGGTCGCCGCCGGCGATTTCGCCACCTCGTTCGCCGTGGATGTCCAGCCGACCGCGGTCGCCGGCATCGCCGACCCGACCCCGGTCGCGCCGGCAGCGGCCCCGGTCGCCCCGGTCAACACCGGCGGTCAGCTCGCCTACACCGGTTCGGACACCACCGACGCGCTGCCGTGGGCCCTGGGCCTGCTCGTCGCCGGTGCCGGCCTCATCGGCGCCCGCTTCGCGCGTCGTCGTCGCGCCCAGCGCTGACACCCTGAGACGTCTCCCGTCCGTCGCGTGCCCGCGCGGTGGACGGGAGGCCCGTGACGGCCCCGCCTGCTCCTCCACCGGAGCAGGCGGGGCCGTTTCGCATCCGCGCCCGGCCGGGTCCGCGCCGGTAGCGTTGGCGACATGCCCACGCTGCTGCACATCGACTCCTCGGCCGACCTGTCCCACTCCCGCTCGCGCGCACTGACCGCGGCCTTCGCCGACGCCTGGCGCGCCCGCGGCCCGGAGTACACGGTCGTCCGGCGGGACCTGCACGTCGACCAGCTCCCCCACCTGGAGAGCTCGGCGCTGCACTGGGCGGCCGCCGACCGCACCACCGAGGAGATCGTCGCGCCCGAGGCCGAGGCCCTTCGTCAGGAGGTCATCGACGAGCTCCTGGCCGCCGACGTCGTCGTGGTGGGTGCGCCGCTGTACAACTACACGGTGCCGTCGACCCTGAAGGCCTGGATCGACCGCATCCACGTGCCCGGCATCCTGACCGGCGGCGTGCAGCCCCTGGCCGGTCGACCCGTCGTGACCGTCGTGAGCCGCGGCGCGACCTACGACGCCGGCACCCCGACCGAGGGCTGGGACCACGGCTCCCCCGTCCTGCACATCGTGCTCGGCACCGCGCTCGGCATGAAGCTGTACCCGATCACCGTCAGTGCGACCCTGGCCGACCGGCTGCCGGACCTCGCACCGCTGGCCGACCACGCCGCCGCGGAGTTCGCCGACGCGAAGACGACGATCGAGCGCCTGGCGACGACGCTCGGCTGACCCGCGCGTCCGCGGCGCTCGTCAGGCGGGCCGGATCTCGCCGGCCCGCCCGAGCAGGTCCGCGTGGAAGGCCGTCTGCGTCAGCGCGCTCGCGAGCAGGAACCCGGTCATCGACTCGATCCCGCCGCTGAAGGGCACCCGGGCGGCGACCTCGAACAGCGTCGGACGGTCCAGCGCGTCGAGGGCCGCGGCGACGTGTCGGGAGCGTTCCTCCCGGTGCCGGGCCAGCGTCTGCGCGCGGGTGACGACGTCACGGAACCGGTACTCGTGGCCCGGGCAGACCTCGAGGTCGGCGTACGGGTCGAGCCGTGCGAGGGACGCCAGGTAGTCGCCGAGCGGGTTCGTCCCGGTCCGGCCGCCGAGTCCGATGCCGGAGTTGATCCGCGGCAGCACGTGGTCGCCGGAGAACAGCAGCCCGTCGGCCTCGTCGAGGAAGCACACGTGCCCGCTCGTGTGCCCCGGGGTCCACAGCGTGCGGATCGTCCGACCGGGGATCGGCAGCAGGTCGCCGTCCCCGAGCAGCACGTCCGCGTACGGCGCCTCGATCCGGCCCATCCCGATCCGGCGTCCGCTGCCCCAGGCCTCGACGACCCCGGCCCGCAGGTGTTCCGGCAGCCCCCACGTCGCGATGTCGGCGTCGTTCCGCTCGGCGTCGGCGCGTTCCCGTTCGAGCGCACGGACCTCGAGGCCGTGCATCGCCACACGTGCACCCGTCGCCCGGCGGATGGCCGCCGCGGCACCCAGGTGGTCGGCGTGCAGATGCGTCACGGCCACGAGCGACACGTCGTCCAGGGTCCGTCCGATCGTGGCGAGCCCGTCCCGCAGCTCGGCGAGCCCGCCGTCGGCAGACCACCCGGGGTCGATCACCGCGAGCGAGCCGTCCGCCGCCTCGACGATGTAGACCAGGGTCGCGTCGGGCACCCCGAACCGGAACGGCACCGCGAGGGTCCAGATGCCCGGCCGGACCTGCTCGACGGGTGGCAGGACGCCGTCGCGGAGCGCAGCGGCCTGCACGGGGCTGATCGGTTCCGGGGCCGGCGCTGCCGGCGGAGGCACGGTCGTCACGCCGGCCACCCTACCGACGCGCGCCGACCTGCCCGGGGTGATCCGGGCCTCCCGGCCGCGCATCGTGAGCAGAAGATGTCGGGTCGTCGAGCCGGACCCGACCATTCCTGCTCACGAAGTGCGCAGCCCCGCCGACTCCCGCGAGTAGACAGGACTCATGGAGATCGCACCGATGCTCGCCAAGGCCGTCGCAACCGTCCCCGACCCGGACAGCACGAAGGGCGGGCTGCGGTACGAACCGAAGTGGGACGGCTTCCGGGGCATCGTGACCATCGACGGTGACGACGTCGAGATCGGGAGCCGCGGCGCCAAGCCGCTCACCCGGTACTTCCCCGAGCTCGTCGAGGCGTTCCGCGCGCAGTTCGGCGGCCGCGACCACCCGGTCGTCCTGGACGGCGAGGTGATCCTGCGCTCCGGCGAGCCCGGTGCCGAGCGCCTCGACTGGGAGGCCCTGTCACAGCGCATCCACCCGGCGGCCTCGCGGATCGCCAAGCTCAGCGTCGAGACGCCGGCGCAGTTCGTGGCGTTCGACCTGCTGGCGGTGGACGGCGAGGAGCTGGTGGACCGCCCCTTCGACGAGCGTCGTGAGCGCCTGGAGCAGCTCGGCGACGCGATGACCGACCCGCTCTTCGTCACCCGCACCACACTCGACGTCGAGCAGGCGCGCGAGTGGCTCACCGCCTTCGAGGGCGCCGGGCTCGACGGCGTCGTCGCGAAGCCGCGAGCGCGGCCGTACGAACCGAACAAGCGCTCGATGCTCAAGATCAAGCACCACCGCACCGCCGACGTCGTCGCCATCGGCTACCGCGTGCACAAGAGCGGCTCCGGCGTCGGGTCCCTGCTGGTCGGCCTGTACGACGCGGACGGCGAGCTCCGCCAGGTCGGCGGCGTCTCCGCCTTCTCCGACAAGCGCCGGGCCGCGTTGATCGACGAGCTCGAGCCCGTCGTGCTCCGCGATGCGGACGGGAGGCCCGTCACCGGTGACGGGGAACGGTCGCGGTTCTCGTCGGGTCGCGACACGTCGTTCGTCCGGCTGGCGCCGGAGCTGGTGCTCGAGGTCCGGTACGACCAGATGGAGGGCGACCGGTTCCGGCACACCGTGCAGTTCGAGCGGTGGCGGCCCGACCGTGACGCGACGTCGTGCGGGTTCGAGCAGCTCGAGGTGCCGAGTGCGTACGACCTGAACGACGTGCTGTCATGACGGCGGAACGCACTGCGGTGTCCGTTTGTCGCTGTTCTGTCACGTTCGGGGAAAAGTAGTTAGCCGAACTAGCGAAGCCGTGCCAGGATGATCTCAGCAGCACGAGGCGTCCAGTTCGGACGCCCGGATCGGAGCGGATCGACATGAGCACCAGCACGCTTGTCCGCCACCCTCGGCGGAGCCCCTTCACAGAAGTCCGAGAGGCACGGCGCCAGCGCGTCCTGCAGCTCAGCGCGGTCATCAGCGCCATCGCCGGCGTGACCGCCACGGCGCTCGCACTCGTCACGGTCGGACTCGGCTCGTGATCGTCGACGGCATCACCGACGTGCACCGCGGCACCTGGTCGCGGCTGACTCGCCTGCACACCGCCAGCATCGGGCTGCCGACGCACACCACGCGCGTCGAGGACCCGGACCGTCAGCGGGACGTCTCCTCCGCAGCCTGAGGCTCGGCGGCGGCTGTTCGGCATTCGGCCGCCGGTTGTTCGGTCCCTCGGCCGCTCGGCCGCTCGGGCTCAGCTCGGCTTCTTCGCTCGTGAGGGCTGCACGCGCGGCGGCTCCCCCGGCATCTTCGGGAAGTCCGGCGGGAACGGCAGCTCACCCTCGCCGTTCGCCAGGTCATGCTCCCACCACTCGAGCAGCGGCGCGATGCTGCCCGGCTGCTCCCCCATCGACTCCCACGGGTCGCCCGTGGTCCGCAGCCGCTCCGGCACCGTGCGGATCGTGAAGGTCGTCGGGTCCGCGGTGCGCAGTTCCTCCCACGCGATCGGCGTGGACACCGAGGCGTGTGCGAGAGCTCGGGGACTGTAAGCACCGGCCATCGTGCGGTCACGGTTCGCCTGGTTGAAGTCGACGAAGATCCGTTGCCCCCGCTCCTCTTTCCACCACGCCGTCGTGACCCGGTCGGGCATCCGGCGTTCGAGTTCGCGTGCCGCGGCGATCACCGCGTGCCGCACCTCGAGGAACTCGTGCTCGGGGCGGATCGGCGCGAACACGTGCAGGCCGCGGTTGCCGCTCGTCTTGATCCAGGTGGTCAGGCCGACCTCGTCGAGGACCTTCCGGAGCTCCTCGGCCACCGGTACCGTGTCGCCGAAGTCCGTGCCGGGCTGCGGGTCGAGGTCGATGCGGAGCTGGTCCGGGTGGTCGCTGTCCTCGGCACGAGAAGCCCACGGGTGGAACACCACCGTGTTCATCTGTGCGGCCCACACCGCCACGGCCGGCTCGTCGATCACGAGCTGCGGGTGCGACCGGGCACTCGGGTAGGTCACCGTCACCGAGCGGACGTAGTCGGGCGCCCCTTTGGGCGGGTTCTTCGAGAAGAACTGCTCACCCTCGACGCCGCCCGGGAACCGCTGCAGCGAGATCGGCCGGTCGCCGTTCGCCCGGACGAAGGCGTCCCCCACCGTGACGAGGTACTCCGCCAGGTCGAGCTTCGTGATGCCCCCCTCGGGCCAGAGCACCCGCGAGGGGCTGCTGATCCGGACCTCGCGGTCACCGTCGGGCCCCGGCACCCGCACCGTCGTCGCTTCGCTCGCCATGCAGCGGACCGTACACGCGTGCCGGCCGCCCGCCCGCAGCCGGGACCGCTCTTGTTCCCGCAAGACACCGGTGTTCCCTGGTCGAACACGCGCACGCCGGTGTTCAGCGCGCGGACACCGGTGTCTTGCGGGCAGACTTCACATCACGTTCCAGTGCAGGTGGCCGTTCGCGTCAGGGCCCTTGCCGCCGCAGGTGTACGAGTTGCCGTTCGCGGCCTGGGCGACCACTCCGGCCTGCGCATCGGCGCAGAACGCCCCGGGCGTGATGAAGTCCTGCGACGGCGCGGGCGCCTGCTCGACGGGCGCGGGAGCAGGAGCAGCTGGCGCAGGCGCGGGAGCCGCGGGGGCCGGAGCAGGCTCGACGTACGACCCGACCGCGGTCACCTCGGGCACCGGGGCCGTCGACACGGTCCTGGACACCTGGACTCGGTCCGTCTCGACGCCGTCGGTGGTGGTCACTCGGTACGTGCGGGTGAGCACGCCGTCGACACCCGCCGTCTGCAGCCGCGTCTGGCCCTTCGCCAGGGTCGGATCGTCGATGGTGGTCTTCCGGAAGTGGATCGGGAAGTCCTTCGAGACCTCCGACACCTCGACGACCGGGGTCGGCGTCGGGGTTAGCGTCGCGCTGGGTGTCGGGGGCGTGGCGACGTCGGCGACGGCTCGCGGAGCAGCCGTGTCCTGGCTGGCACTGGTCACGGCGGCACCGACCACAGCACCGGCGGTGCCCACGCCTCCGACCCAGATCACCGCTGCGATCGCGACGACGACCGAAGCCTTCGCCTTCGTCGGTAGTGCTGACCAGCGCATCCTGCGACATCCCCTCGTGTTCGGTACGACGATCCAGGGTGCCCCGTGCTCCGTCGACCGCTGCACCCCCACTCCGGGGCAGCCGCGCTGTGAGGATGAACCGCCCGCCGGGCAGGATGGGCGAGTGAACGCGTACCTCGGCATCGACCTGGCGTGGGGGCTCGGCTCCGAGCGGAAGGCCGCGAACGAGACCGGGCTGGTGGCGATGGAACACGACGGCACGATCACCGACGCCGGGTGGGCCCGCGGGGTGGACGCCGTCACGGACTGGATCGCCGAGCACCTCGGGCCACGATCACTGATCGCCGTCGACGCCTCGCTCGTCGTGACGAACCCGACGGGCATCCGCGAGTCCGAGCGGCAGGTCGGGCAGCGCTACGGCCGGTGGAAGGTCGCGGCGAACCCGACCAACCAGGCGTCGGCGGCGAGCGCCGGCTCAACACTGCTCGACCGGCTGACCGCACTGGGCGTCGGGTACGTCTCCGACACGGACGCCATGCGGGCACGGACCGGTCCGGCGATGTTCGAGTGCTACCCGTACACGACGCTGGTGGGGGTGGAGGAACTCGGCTACGACGTCGAACGCCCCCGCTACAAGCGACTCAACCTGCGGATCCCCGCCGCCGAGGCGCGTGCCCGTCGCGCCGAGGCGTTCGACGAGCTGGTCCGGCGGCTGCGCGAGACCCCGCTCGACCCGCCGCTGCTGCTCGACTCCCACCCGCTGACGCAGCGGCTCGCCGACCCGTCGGTGCTGCACGGTCCGACGCACAAGCACCGCGAGGACCTGCTCGACGGGGCGCTGTGCGCGTGGACGGCGTCGTTCTGGGAGCGACACGGCGACGAGCGCGTGCAGATCCTGGGAGGTGATCCGGCCCTCCCCACCGACACGCCGGACGAGGCGGGCCGCCGGCCCGTCGTGGTGGCGCCCGCACGCCCGTCGCAGCGCTGACGGCGCGAGAAGGATCAGATCTCGCCCGTTGCTGCCGCCGTGCAGATCATGAAGGGGTGGATGTGATCGAGCGTCGCGAACTCTCGGGTCGAGGACTCACCGACGGTGCGCGAAAGCCCGGAGCTCCTCGCGACTGATCTCGCCCTTCGCGAAGCGGTCCATGTACCGGATCCACTCGGGGTTGTCCTTGAAGCCTTCGAGTCGCCCGGAGTGGATCACCGCAGCGACGGCGCGCGTCCGCTTGACGCGCTCCGAGCCGGAGACGGTCCGAACCATTCGCTTGGGCATGCATCAATGCTACGCCGGGGCGCGCACGTGTTCCAGACCCGCCAGGACGGCCCGTCGTGGTGGCACCCGCACGACCGTCGCAACGGAGGCCGCGCGGCTAGGGTTGAGCGGTGAGCACGACGACCGAACCCCTGCACATCGGGCTGGTGTCGCTGCACACCTCCCCCGGAGACGAACCCGGTTCGGGCGAGGTCGGCGGCATGAACGTCGTCGTCCGGCACCAGGCCGAGGCACTGGCCGACCTGGGCCACCACGTGGACATCATCACGCGCCGGTCCGCCCCGACGCAGCCGGACTCGGTGTCGCTCGTGCCGGGCGTGTGCCTGCGGTTCCTGTCCGCGGGGCCGGCCGAGCCGGTGCCGAAGGGCGAGCACGACGCGTTCATCGAACCGTTCCGCCACGAGCTGGAGCAGCTCGGGCCGTTCGACGTCCTGCACTCGCACCACTGGTTCTCCGGCGCGGCCGCGCTGCCCGTCGCCCGTGAGCGCGGCATCCCCCACGTGCAGTCGTTCCACTCCATCGCCGCCGACCCGGCAACGCCGCTGTCCGAGGGCGAACGACCCGAGTCGGCGGGCCGCATCGCCGGCGAGGAACTGCTCGCGCGCGAGTCGGACGCAGTCGTCGTGGTGTCCGAGGCCGAAGCGTCGACCGTGCGCACCCGGCTCGGCGGCGACGACGCCCGCATCTGGATCGTGCCACCGGGGGTCGACGGGTCCGTCTTCCGCCCCGCCGCGGTCGGTGCGCGCCGCGCCGCCACCCCCTACGTGGTCGCAGCGGCGCGCGTGCAGCCGCTCAAGGGTCTGGACCTGGCGATCGAGGCGATCGCGGACATCAGCCTGGAGGCCCGCCCCACCTTGGTCATCGCGGGCGACGTCTCGAGTGAGGCGGGCGACTACGTGGACGAACTGCGTCGGCTCGCCGACGCGCGGGGCATCGCCGACCACGTCACCTTCATCGGGCCGCAGTCACGTGCCGACCTGGCGTTCCTGTTCCGTGGCGCGGCAGCCGTGCTCGTGCCGTCCCACTCCGAGACGTACGGGCTCGTCGCGCTCGAGGGTTCCGCTTCCGGGGTGCCGGTCGTGGCCGCGGCTGCCGGGGGCCTGCGTGAGGCCGTGGTCGACGGGGAGACGGGCGTCGTGCTCGAGTCCCGTGACCCGCAGGAGTGGGCGGCCGAGATCGAGCGGATCCTGACGGATGCGCCGTACGCCGCCGGGCTCGCCGCTGCAGGGCGGGAGCACGCGGAGCGCCTCAGCTGGGAGCGGTCGGCCGCGGGGCTCGAGGACGTCTACCGCCGGGTGCTCGGGCGCTCGTGAGCGGGACGGGCAGCCGGTTCGCCGCGTTCTGGGCGGCGCTCGACGCGGTGCCCGTCGAGTCGGACGCCGAGGCGCTCTACGACGTCGGATCGCCCGAGGGACGACTCCGGCGGGCGAACCTGACGCGGTACCTGGAGCAGTCCGGGCCGGGGGCTGACACGTTGCTCGTGGCCGAGGCACCGGGGTGGCGCGGCATGACGAACACGGGTGTGCCGTTCACGAGCATGCGCGAGCTCGGACCCGAGTACGGCGTCCCGCCGGAGCCGACGGCACCGTGGGAGGCCTCGTCGCGCGTCGTGCACGCTGCGCTGGAGGGCTGGCGCGGTGCCCTCCCCGTCGCGTGGGCGATCTTCCCGCACCACCCCTTCGTGGCACCGGACCGGCTGACGAACCGGACGCCACGGCCCGCGGAGGTCCGCTCGGGAGCGCCCGTCGCGCTTGCGCTGCTGGCGGCCCTCGGCGGCGTGGACCGTGTCCGGGTGGTCGCCGTCGGCCGCAAGGCGCAGGGAGCACTCGCCCTGGCCGACATCGAGGCGAGTGCCGTGCGGCACCCGGCGCAGGGCGGCGCAAAGCAGTTCACCGAGCAGCTGCGAGCGCTGGACCGCTAGCCGTCCGTCCGCCCAGGTGCGTCCAGGCCGCGTCCAGGTCGCGTCCCGGTCGCGACCCGCTCAGGCGGAGCGGACCTCGACGCCCTTGGCCGCGAGCCGCTCGGCGACGTGGGCGGGCAGTGGTGCGGCGGCGTACACGGTGCGGAGTTCCGGCAGGTCGAGCAGGTCGTCCCAGTTCTGCGGGTCGAAGCGGTCGTCCGAGCCGTCCCAGCCGGGGTGGACGTCCTGCAGGACCTCGAGGTCGGAGTCCACGGTGATCTCGGTGACGAGCGACAGGTGCGACGGCAGCAGGTCGAGGTCGTCGTAGTACTCGCGCGCCCGGTCGTCCTGCCCGTCGACGTCGAGGTCCTCGTCGGTCTCGTCCTCGGCGTCCGGGTCGTAGGGGTCCAGGACGTCGAGGTCGTAGCAGAGGACGTCGAGCACCAGGAGCTTCGCGTTGAAGTCCGCGAACTCGATGGGCTCCTCGGTGGTGTTCGACTGCTGGTCCATGGCCGGAGCGTATCCGTCGCCGAGGGACCGTGTTGCGATCGCGAGAAACCTTCCTGTGGGACTGGACAGAAAGGCATTCCGCGCGCAAGGGTGACGCATGGCCACCACCAAGACGGACCGCCCACAGCAGGAGCAGCACGAGCTCCGCCGGGTCATCGGTCCCAAGCTCCTGCTGCTCTTCATCGTCGGCGACATCCTCGGCACGGGTGTCTACGCGCTCACCGGCCAGGTCGCGGCCGAGGTCGGCGGGGCAGCGTGGCTCCCCTTCCTCATCGCGTTCGCGGTCGCGCTGCTGACGGCCTTCTCGTACCTCGAACTCGTGACGAAGTACCCCCAGACCGCCGGTGCCGCCCTCTACGTGCACAAGGCGTTCGGCATCCACTTCGTCACCTTCATCGTGACGTTCATCGTGATGTGTTCCGGGATCACATCGGCGTCGACGGCATCGCGGGCGTTCGCAGCGAACCTCGGCGCCGGGTTCGGCATCGAGCTGCCGAACGGCGTGGTGATGCTCATCGCGATGGGCTTCATGCTCGCGGTGATGTTCATCAACTTCCGCGGGGTGAGCGAGAGCGTCAAGACGAACGTCGTGCTGACCCTCGTCGAGCTGTCCGGTCTCGTCATGGTGATCCTGATCGGGTTCTGGGCGATCGCCGGCGGCAACGCGGACTTCTCGCGGGTCGTGATGTTCGAGACGCCGGAGGACAAGTCCCTGCTGCTGTCGATCAGCACCGCGACGTCGCTGGCGTTCTTCGCGATGGTCGGGTTCGAGGACTCGGTCAACATGGCCGAGGAGACCAAGGACCCCTCGCGCATCTTCCCGAAGATCATGCTCACCGGCCTCGGCATCACCGCCGTGATCTACGTCCTCGTGTCGATCTGCGCCGTGGCCGTCGTGCCGATCGGGGAGCTCGCCGGCAACGAGACCCCCCTCGTCACCGTCGTGCAGACCGCCGCGCCGGACTTCCCGATCGCCGACCTGCTGCCCTTCATCTCGATGTTCGCCGTCGCCAACACGGCCCTGATCAACATGATGATGGCGTCGCGCCTGCTCTACGGCATGAGCAAGCAGGGCGTGCTGCCGGGCTTCCTGTCCCGCATCTCCCCCGCCCGTCGCACCCCGTCGACCGCGATCGTCTTCACCACGCTCATCTCGCTGCTGCTGATCGGGTGGGTCTCGCTCGACCCCGACTCCCCCATCGTCGTCGTCCTCGGTGGCACCACCTCGCTGTTGCTGCTGACGGTGTTCGCCGTCGTGAACGTGACCGTGCTCGTGCTGCGCCGCGACAAGGTCGACCACAAGCACTTCCGAGCCGGCGTCATCATCCCGGTCATCGGCATCATCACGTGCCTGTGGCTCGTCCTGCCGTTCTCGTCCGGTCGTGACCCGCAGCAGTACCAGATCGCCGGCGCGCTGCTGGCCCTGGGCGTGCTGCTCTGGATCCTGACCTGGTTCACCCACGGACGGAAGCAGGCCGAGAAGGCCCCGACCGGACTCGTGACGGAGCCGACGAAGGTGCAGCGCCCGCCGCACGACCACCGCGACGTCTGATGGACGCGACCAGTGTCATCTGGACCGTCGTCATCGCGGTGATCGCCGCGCTGTCGCTGTCCGCCGGAGGCTGGCGCCTGCGTCGGGGTCGACAGGACGGTCGACGCGAGCGCTGACTGCGGTGCACGAACGACCCGTGACGGTTCTGGTTCGCGAAGCCCCCGCTTCGTGAACCAGAACCGTCACTCGTTGTCAGGGACGCGCCCGCCCCGCGGCGAGCAACCGGCGGCGAACCACGGACCCCGGACTCCGAACCGCAAACGCTGACCCCCGGACCGTGAACGTGCGATCACGGCGGGCCGCCGCAGGCTTCCCAGGAGGCGCCCGTACGCTCGTGCTGCTCTTCCCGCTCCGCCCGCCCAGCACCCGCCCAGCCCCTCGAGCTGTCTCTTTTTCACGTGTGACGCTTCCGCAGAT
>NZ_QKTB01000029.1:0-37354 GCF_003234405.1 Curtobacterium sp. MCLR17_045 | reverse complement strand
CCCCGGCACCCCGCGCCCCGGCCCCGGGCCTCCCGTCAGGCGGTCCAGGCGGCCGGGTGCCGCCGCTGCCAGCGCAACCGGCGCTCGAGCTGCGCGCCGATCGCGAGCAGGACGCGCTCGCCTCCGTAGCGCCCGATCAGCTGCACGCCCATCGGCAGCCCGCCACCGTCGGGGTGGTCGTCGTCGGTCACGCCGACCGGCAGGGTGATCGCGGGGAGCCCGGACACGTTCGCCATCGACGTCCACGGCGAGTAGGCGCACTGGCGGCGGAAGTCCTCGTCGGGGTCGTCGCCGTACCAGCCGAGGGGCCGCGGCGTCATCGCGAGGGTCGGCGTGAGCACCGCGTCGAACCGGTCGAACGCGCCGATGAGCGTCGTCGAGAAGGTATCGAGCGTCGACATCGCCTCGAGGACCTGCGTGCCGGACAGCGCCCGTCCGCGCGCCACGAGCCACGCCACGAGCGGGGTCAGCGCCGACAGGTCGATCCCGGGCACCTGCGGCAGTCGGGCGGCCGAGCTCTCCCACGCCACCCGGAACGCCTCGGCGTACGGCACGCGGGGCATCCGGACGTCCTCGACGCCGTGCCCGACCTCGCCGAGCACCCGCACGGCGGTCTCCACGGCGGCCCGTGCAGCGGGGTCGACGACCACGTCGACGGTGTCGTCCCACGGCGAGCCGTCGAGCACCCCGACGACGAACCGGCCCTCGCCGCGGACGGCCGCCGCGGTGAACGGCCCCTCGCCGACGTCGGGGGTGACGAGCGCGTAGGGCGACGGCTCCGGCAGCCCGGTCGGCGCGACCAGCGCGTCGAGCAGCATGCCCGCGTCGGCGACGGACCGGGTGAGCGGCCCTGCCACGGACAGGCCGCCGACGCCGGAGCGGCCGGGCATCGACGGCACGCGGCCGCGGCTCGGCTTCAGGCCGACGAGCCCGGTTGCCGCGGCGGGGATCCGCACCGATCCGCCGCCGTCCGACCCGACCGCGGCGGGCACGAGTCCGGCGGCGACGGCGACGGCCGCACCGCTCGACGACCCGCCCGGCGCGCGCGTGGTGTCGTAGGGGTTCCGCGTCACGCCGAGCCGGGTCTCGGACGACGAGGACATGCCGAACTCCGGTGACGCGGTCTTGCCGAGGCTGACGGTGCCGGCCGCGTCGAGCGCGGCGACGAGCGGGTGGTCAGCCGACGCGGGACGCTCCGGCAGACTCGCGGTGCCGTTCCGCGTGGGGACGCCGGCGCGGTCGTACAGGTCCTTGTCGGCGGACGGGAGGCCCCACAACGGTCTCGACGTCGGTACCAGGTGGCCGAGGCGATCGGCTCGGGCCCGGGCAGCGTCCGCGGTGACCGTCACGAAGGCACCGAGTCCGGCGTCCAGGCGTTCCACGCGGGCCAGGTAGTGCTCGGTGACCTCGAGGGCGGTCGCCTCGCCCCGGCGGATCCAGTCCCAGAGTTCCTGTGCGGAGAGGTGGTGGAGTTCGAACACGGCTCCGAGCCTAGGCGGCGGTGGCCCGTATCCTTCGACGGTGGACACCACTCTCCCCTCCGGCACGACGAAGCGCCGGATCGAACTCCGGCTCGTCCGGCCCCTGTTCGCCTGGTTCGCCCGGCCGACCGTCACCGTCGACGGGGTGGGGCACCCGGCCCAGTGGGGCACCGGCACGTGGGCGGTGCCGGACGACGGCGACACGGTGATCGGCGTGTACCTGTTCAACCGAGCGTGGCGGTTCGGGGCGGCCTCGGTGTCGGTCGGCGGCGCGACGGCGCTCGAGTACCGGGGCGGGCTGCTGCCGGTGGGTACGGGCCGGCTGGTGCCCCGGGGCTGAGGGTCGCGCCGGGCCGGGCAGGGTCTGCCCGGGCGGCTACTCGAACATCTCGGCGAGGAGCGCGTGCGGGTCACCGTCGACCACGTGCGCGGATCGTCGCTCCGGCCAGTGCGTCGTGGCGTCGTCCGGCCAGCACGGCACGACGTGGAGGTGCAGGTGCGGCACGCTCTGGCCGGCGTCTGCACCCGATGCCTGCAGCACGACGGTCCCGGTTGCACCGAGCGCACCCTTCATCGCACGGGCGACGCGCTGCGCCAGTGCCGTGGTGGCGGCGAGCGCCGTGGGTCCTGCACTGAGCAGGTCGGCGGTGTGCTCGACCGGCACGACCAGGGTGTGGCCCGGAGTGAGCGCCGAGTCGGGCAGGGGTGCGAAGGCGACGGCGTGCTCCTCGCGTTCGACCCACACGGCGGGTTCGTCACCGGCGATCACGGCACAGAAGACGCAGGAGTCCATCGGCCCAGTCTGCTGCACGTGGGGTGCCCGCTCCGCGTGGGACGATGGGCGCATGACCGCCACGCTCGTCGCCAAGGGCCTGTCCGGCGGGTACGCCGCTCGCACGCTGTTCGACTCCCTCGACCTGACGGTGGCGCCCGGTGACGTGATCGGGGTCGTCGGCGTGAACGGTGCCGGCAAGTCCACGCTGCTCCGGCTGCTGGCCGGGGTCGACGAGCCGCTGGCCGGTACGGTGTCCCTGGCACCGACGGACGCGTTCGTGGGGTGGCTCCCCCAGGAGCACGAGCGCATCGCTGGCGAGACCGTCGCGGCGTACCTCGGGCGGCGGACCGGCTGCACCGAAGCGACCGTGGCGATGGACACAGCGGCGGCGGCGCTCGGGGACCCCGACGCCGGCGACGCAGCGGCCGACCGGTACTCGGCGGCGCTCGACCGCTGGCTCGCCGCGGGGGCCGCCGACCTGGAGGACCGGATCCCGGCGGTGCTCGCCGACCTCGGCCTCGAACCCGGCACCGGCGTCTCCGGTGCGGACGGCGTCGGCCCGGACTCCCTGATGACCGCGCTGTCCGGTGGGCAGGTCGCCCGCGTCGGGCTCGCCGCGCTGCTGCTGTCGCGGTTCGACATCGTCCTGCTCGACGAGCCGACCAACGACCTCGACCTGGACGGCCTCGACCGGCTCGAGGCGTTCGTGCGCGGGCTGCGCGGCGGGGTGGTGCTCGTCAGCCACGACCGTGAGTTCCTGGCGCGCTCGGTGACCTCCGTGCTCGAACTCGACCTGGCGCAGTCGTCGAACCGGCTGTTCGGCGGCGGGTACGACTCGTTCCTCGAGGAGCGCGAGATCGCCCGGCAGCACAAGCGTGACGCGTACGACGAGTTCGCGTCGACGAAGGCCGACCTGGTCTCGCGGGCACGGACGCAGCGCGAGTGGTCGAGCCAGGGTGTCCGGAACGCCATGAAGAAGAGCCCGGACAACGACAAGATCCGCCGTCGCGCCGCCTCGGAGTCGAGCGAGAAGCAGGCGCAGAAGGTCCGGCAGATGGAGTCCCGCATCGCCCGGCTCGACGAGGTCGAGGAGCCGCGCAAGGAGTGGCAGCTCGAGTTCACGATCGGCAACGCACCCCGGTCGTCGGCCGTCGTCGCGACGCTGTCGGATGCCACGTTCACCCAGGGTGACTTCACCCTCGGCCCGGTCTCGCTGCAGGTCGACGGCGGTGACCGGATCGGCATCACCGGCCCGAACGGCGCCGGCAAGTCCACCCTGCTGCGGGCGCTGCTCGGCAAACAGGCGCCGACGACGGGCACGGCCTCGCTCGGGTCCAGCGTCGCGGTCGGCGAGGTCGACCAGGCGCGGGCGGCGTTCACCGGTGACCAGCCCCTGGCAGCGGCGTTCGAGGCGATCGTCCCCGAGTACACGACCGCCGACGTCCGGACGCTGCTCGCGAAGTTCGGGCTGAAGGCGGACCACGTCGGCCGACCGGCCTCGGCGCTCTCCCCCGGCGAGCGCACCCGGGCCGGACTCGCGCTGCTGCAGGCCCGCGGGGTGAACGTGCTCGTCCTCGACGAACCGACCAACCACCTGGACCTCACCGCGATCGAGCAGCTCGAGCAGGCGCTGGAGTCCTACGACGGGACCCTACTGCTCGTCACACACGACCGGCGCATGCTGGAGACCGTCCGACTCGACCGGCAGTGGCGGGTCGAGGGCGGCACCGTCACCGAACGCTGACGGATCCACCGAGGGGGAAGCACCATGCGACGCAACACCTGGATCGCGACGACCGCCGGGGTGGTGGTGCTCGCCGTCGCCGCCGTCGTCGTGGGCGTGACCCTCGGGGCGCCGGCACCGGAGCCGACCCGTGCGGCCCGGGCCACGACGACACCGACCCCGAGCGCCACACCGACCGCGTCCCCGAGGCCGACGCTCGCGGCCGTCCCCGCTGCACCGTCCGACGCGACCCTGGCCGCGCTGCCGTTGGCGTTCCACGACGCCGTCGTGCCGCAGTTGCTCGACGGCGGGGACGTGGAGCCCGAGGACACGTGGCAGATCGCGACCCCGCGCACGCAGCTCGTCGCCCTGTACGCGAGCCCGTCGAGCCACGCCCGGCCGGTGGCGACCCTGTCCCACCTGGTGTCGACGATCAACCGACCCGCGGCGACCGCGGTGTGGGGTCGCTCCCCCGGCCGGGACGGCGGGATGCTCCTGGTGTCGACGCCGTCCCGCAACCGCACCCCCGGTGACGGCGGCGACCCGGACGCCCCGAGCGCGACGTTCGCCTGGGCCCGGGCCGCCGACTTCACCGTGACGCGCACCGACCGGATGATCACGGTCGACGTCGCGGCGAGCACGGTGTCCGTCGTCACCCGGTCGGGCAAGGTCACGGCAACCGAGGCCGCCCGGCTCGGGACGCCGGAGGACCCCACACCGGCCGACACCGCCACCTACGTCGAGGCGGCGTACGTCGACACCCGCGTCGCGTACACGCAGGGCAACCCGATCATCCTGACCGGGGCGCACTCGTCCCGGATCCCGTCGTACGGCGGCAACGCGGCACTGACCGCGTTGCACTACTACCCGGATCCGACGGGCAGTTCGCACGGCTGCGTCCGGATCTCGGCGGAGATGACGAAGACGCTCGCGGCGCTGCCCGTCGGCACCCCGATCCGGTTCAGCTGAGCCCGGGTCAGCTGAGACCGGGTCAGTGGAAGGGGCAGCGGCCCCGGACCTCGCCACCCGATGCCGGCTTCGTCGGCAGCCGCCGGCGGTCGACCTGGAGCCCGTCGTCGAGGATCGTCAGCCGCGGGTCGCTCAGCACCGAGACCGCGGCCGCGAGTGCGGCGATCGCGACCTTCTCGCCGGGGCACCGGTGCCCCGTGGCGACGTCGGCACCGCCGTGCGGGACGAACGTCGTGATGGACTCGAAATCGTCCACGCCGAGGAACCGCGACGGGTCGAACTCGCCGGCACGCTCCCACGAGCGCTCGTCGGTGTCGGTCCCGGTGATGTCGAGCACCACCTGCCCGCCGGCGGGCAGGTGTTCGCCGTCCAGCTCGACGTCCGTGGTGGCCCAGGCGGGCAGCATCGGCACGAACGGCGCGGTCCGGCGGATCTCCTGCGCGAAGGCGACGGCGAGCGGGCCGTCGACGCGCGGCCCGTCAGCGGCGTCGGCCGCCGCGCTCTCGGCGGCGATCCGTTCCCGCCACTCCGGCCGGTCGTGCAACTCCTTCGCCGCGAACGCCACGAACCGGGCCACCGCGATGGCCGGCCGGATGCTGTTCTGCAGTTCGATGCCGGCCAGCCGCGCCGGCAGCAGCGCCCCGGAGGGGTCCCGGTGCCACGCCCACTCGTGCAGGGCGGTGTGTGGCTCGGGGGTCAACCGGCCACCGCGCACGGCCTCGACCAGCCGCCGGGCGTGCCGGTCCGACCAGTGCCGGTTCAGGACGGCCTGCAGGTACTCCGGTGAGTAGGGCACCCCGAAGCCGTCGACGACCTGGGCGAGCCGCGCCGCCCAGCGGGTCTTCGCCGCCGGCGTCCCCGGCAGCCCGGCCCACCGCATGACGGCGCGGCCGATCGCGCCGACGGCCGCGTCGTACGCCGACCGGGTGCCACCGGTCAGCCACGCGTCGCGTTCGGTCGCCCATTCGTGGGTCAGCAGGGGTGCGAGGCGCCGGACCTGCTCGTCCTCGTACGCGACGTCGACGAAGGTGGCCTTGCGGTGGTGGTGCTCCGCCCCGTCGAGGCTGTGCACCGAGCCGACGCCGAACAGCGTCCGCTGCACGATGGCCGGCATCGCGCCGTGGCGTGCCGTGCGGTCGCCGTCGTAGAACAGCGCGACGCCATCGGCACCGCGCACGAGCAGCGCCGGACGTCCGAGCAGTCGGAAGCCCACCGCCCGCGCCCCCGGGCGGGTCCGGCGCCACAGGTGGGCGCCGAACCCGTAGCCGCGGGTCAGGAGCGAGAGGGAGTCGTCGATCGCCATGCGGCCATGCTGCCGAGCACTGCCCGATCAGGCTCTCGGGATCCGGACCAGCCCGAGCCGCGCCACGACCTCGGCGCTCTCCTCTTCCGGGGTGCGGTCGGCGGCGATCGTCAGGTGGGCCTCGTCGGACTGCGGCGGCTCGAGCGTGGCGAGCTGCGACTGCAGCAGCGACGTCGGCATGAAGTGCCCGGAACGCTGCGACATCCGCTCCTCGATGAGCGCACCGTCACCGGCCACGTGCACGAACACCACCCCGGGGGCCCGCAGCACGTCGCGGTACGAGCGTTTCAGGGCCGAGCAGGTCACGACGCCGTTCGTCCCGGCGTCCAGGTGTCCGCGGATCCAGCCGGCGACGACGTCGAGCCACGGCCAGCGGTCCTCGTCGGTGAGCGGGGTGCCGGCGTGCATCTTGTCGACGTTCGCCGGCGGGTGCATCGCGTCGCCCTCGGCGAACTCCCACCCGACCTGCTCCGCCACCATGGCGGCGACGGTCGACTTGCCGGACCCGGAGACCCCCATCACGACGAGGACGCGGGCGTCCAGCCCGGCGTCGGCCGCACCGGCAGCAGCAACTCCTCCTGCGCCGCTCATCGGATGAACACCCCGGCCAGCAGGACCCCGAGGAGACCGAACACCGAGATGAGGCACTCGAGCACCGTCCACGTCTTGAACGTCTGCCCCACCGTGGTGCCGAGGTACCCCTTCACCAGCCAGAACCCGGCATCGTTCACGTGCGACAGGAACACCGAGCCGGCACCGATCGCGAGCACGAGCAGCGACGTCATCGGCGTCGACAGGTCGGCGGCGATCGGCGCCATGATGCCGGCGGCGGTCACGGTGGCGACCGTGGCCGACCCGGTCGCCACGCGGACCAGGGCCGAGACGACCCAGGCGACGAGCAGCACCGAGACGCCGGAGTCCTTGACGGCGTCGGCGATCACGCCGCCGATCCCGGTGTCGATGAGCACCTGCTTGAAGCCACCGCCGGCACCGACGATGAGCAGCACCCCGGCGATCGGGGGCAGCGCGCTCTCGAGCGACTTCGACACCGCCGAGCGGTCCATCCCGCCGCCGATCGCGAAGAAGACCATCGCGTAGACGGCCGCGATGCCGATGGCGATCATCGGCGAGCCGAGGAAGTCGAGCAGGCTCACCCACGAGCCGGCGGCGTCGGGGGCGGTGGCCTCACGGATCGCCTGGGCGAGCATGAGCACGACCGGCAGCAGGATGCCGATCAGGGCGACGGTGAACGACGGGCTGCGCGGCTCGCTGATGACGCGCGTGAAGTCGCTCTTGCCGTTGGGCAGGGACGCGGTGTCCTGCGTGGCGGGGCCGCGCCGCGCCTCCCGTCCGGGGTGTGCCGGGTCGTCGGCGAAGGCGGCGGACCCGGAACCCGACCCCGAACCCGGCCCGGCGGTGGCGACCGCCCCACGCGATCCGAACATGTCGGGGACGGGGATGTCGACCCAGCGGGCCGCGAACCGGGCGAAGAGCGGCCCGGCCAGGATGATCACCGGGATCGCCAGCACGATGCCGAAGGCGAGCGTGGTGCCGAGGTTCGCACCGACGGTGGAGATCGCGACGAGCGGGCCGGGGTGCGGCGGGACGAACGCGTGCATCGTCGACAGGCCGACCAGCGCGGGGACGGCGATCTTCATGATCGGCACCTCGCTCCGCTTCGCGACCAGCACGATGATCGGGATGAGCAGGACGAGCCCGACCTCGAAGAACATCGGCAGCCCGATGAGCGCCCCGATCAGGGCCATCGTCCACGGCAGCGCCGCCTTCGACGACTTCCGCACCAGGGTGTCCACGACGCGGTCCGCTGCGCCGGAGTCGACGAGCATCTTGCCGAACATCGCCCCGAGCCCGACGAGGATGCCGACGCTCGTCATGGTCGCGCCGAAGCCGTCACCGAAGCTGGTGACCGCCTTGTCGGGAGCGAGCCCCGCGCCGATGCCGACGCCGAGCGCGCCGATCGTGAGCGCGATGAACGGGTGCACCTTCAGCCAGGTGATGAGCGCGATGATCACCACGATGCCGGCGAGTGCCGCGATGATCAGCTGCGGGATCGAACCGGACGGGTCGACCGTCTCGGTGGTGCCACCCGCGGCGAGCAGGTGGTCCGGGAGAGCGTGAGGCATCAGCGCCCCTTCCTGGAGTCGCTGCTGCGCGGCTCCGTCGCCTTCGTGTCGAGGGTGGACTGGCGCGTCGAACGCCGACCCTCAATAATCTGATTAATCAGACTATACGACGTCGTCCCGCGCGCCAACCGCCCGTCCCCGGAGTCTGCCGCTTCGATGGGACCGGCGTCACGACGACCGCGTGACCCGTACTGCACGGAGGAAACGATGCCCACCGCACGCGGACTGCACGCCCACGTGCTCGACACCCTGGGCCAGCGGATCGTCGACGGCGACCTGCCCACGGGTTCCGTCGTGCGACCCGAGCTGGTCGCCGACGAGTTCGGGGTGTCCCGCTCGGTCGTCCGCGAGGCCCTGCGCGTCCTGCAGTCCCTCGGCCTGGTCGAGCCCCGGCAGCGGGTCGGCACGCTCGTCCGCGACATCACCGCGTGGGAGCTGCTCGCCCCCACCGTGATCCGGTGGCGCGGTACTTCACCGGCGTACTTCGTGCAGCAGCGGGAGCTCGTGGAGCTCCGGCTCGGCGTCGAACCGGTCGCGGCGTCCCTGACCGCCGGCTCCGCGGGCGCGGACGCCGTGCTCGCCGCCGCCGAGGACATGCTCGACGCCTGCGGACGCGAGGACAGCCGCGCCTACCTGGAGGCCGACGTCCGCTTCCACCGTGCACTGCTCACCGGGTCGGGGAACGCCGTGTTCGCGCACTTCGCCGGCACGGTCGAGGCGCTCCTGCGCACCCGCACGTCGGAGTCGCGGGACCCCATCACGCGCTGGACGCGCGAGGCGGCACTCCGGCACCAGGCGGTCGGGCGCGCAGCGGTCGACGGTGACGCGGACGCCGCCGCGGCGGCGGCCACCGCGCTGCTCCGCGTGACGCGCGACGAGTTCATCACCGAGGCGCCGGCGGGCTGACGCGACCGGGCGACGGCCTGGAGGCGCGTGCCGGGCCCGCCACGGGCCTCCCGTCCGCCCCGCGGCCGCGTCTCGAGCGTGACGCGCGTCGACCGCGTCGGCTCCGTCAGCGTCGTCGCGCGAACAGCCGCGGGCCGCGCAGGCGGAGCCGCATCGTGACCGTGCCGAGCCAGCGGTCGTACTTGTAGCCGACCTTGCCCATCCGGCCGACTTCCTCGAAGCCGAGCCGCTCGTGCAGCCGGATCGACGCCTCGGCCTGCCGGTCCGCGATGACCGCGACGACCTCGCGCACGCCGGCCGACCGGCACTCGTCGAGCAGCGCCTCCATCAGCGCGCGGCCGAGCCCCTTGCCACCGGACGCGGCGCCGAGGTAGATCGAGTCCTCGACGACGTGGTTCGAGCGGTCCCGCGGGTTCCACGCGTCGACCAGGGCGTACCCGAGGATCTGCCCGGCGGGGTTCTCCGCCACGAGGAACGGCAGGCGGCGCTTCCGGATGTCGTCGTAGCGCTTCTTCCACGCGGCGTACGTGAACGCCGCCGGGTCGAAGGTCACCGACGAGTTGCGGACGTAGTGCGTGTGGATCTCGCGCACGTGGGGCAGGTCCCCCACCTCGGCCGCACGGATGCGGTACTCGAAGGCCGTCTCGGTCGCCGCCGGGGCACGCAGGTGTCGCGGCAGGACCCGCCGTCGCTGGTATTCCTCCTCGAGCACGTGCCGAGCCTACTGAGCGGGCAGCGTCCAGTCGACGGGCGGTGCGCCCTGCGACTCGAGCAGCGCGTTCACCTGCGAGAACGGGCGGCTGCCGAAGAACCCGCGCGACGCACTGAGCGGGCTCGGGTGGGCCGACGCGACGACCGGGGTGTCGCCGAGGAGCGGTCGCACCGAACCGGCCTGGGCACCCCAGAGCACGGCGACGAGCGGGGTGCCACGGGCGACCAGCGCGCGGACGGCCTGGTCGGTCACAGCCTCCCAACCCTTGCCGCGGTGGCTGCCGGCCTCGCCCGCCTGCACGGTGAGCACCCGGTTGAGCAGCAGGACGCCCTGGTCGGACCACGCCCGCAGGTCACCGTGCGGCGGGGGCGTCACGCCGAGGTCGTCGGCGAGCTCGCGGTAGATGTTCGCCAGGCTCCGCGGCACCGGACGGACGGCCGGGTCGACGGCGAAGGACAGACCGATCGGGTGGCCGGGCGTCGGGTACGGGTCCTGCCCGACGACCAGCACCTTGACGGCGTCGAACGGGCTCGTGAACGCGCGCAGGACGTCGCCGCCGGCGGGCAGGTAGTGACGGCCCGCGGCGGTCTCGTCCCGCAGCCACGCGCCGATCCGGTGCACGTCGGGTTCGACGGGTGCGAGGGCATCGGCCCAGCCGGGGTCGACCAGGTCGGCGAGCGGCCGTGGTTCCACGTCGGCTACGCGCCCATGGTGGCGACGGCCACCGACTCCTCGCCGGCCATCACGCGCCAGACGCTGCCGGTCCCGCGGACCTCGAGCGCGCCCTCGCCGACGACGAGCGTGGTGTCCTCGTCGATCGCGAGTCCGGCGGTGACGAACTCGGCTTCGGCGCTGGCGATGAGCCGCGCGAGCGTGCCGGCCTGCACCGCGTGCACGTCGATGGTCAGGTCGACCAGGCCGAGGCCCTCGCGGAGCTCGACCTCGTCCAGCCCCTCGGACGCCACCTCGGGGCAGATCTCGACGCCGCCGATGCGCCAGCCGCCCACCAGGGCACGGTCGGCGGCGATCATCGCACCGGCCGAGTAGCCGAGGTAGGGCAGCCCGTCGGAGACGAGCAGCCGGAGCTGGTCGACGAGCGGGGCGATCGCCGCCAGGTAGTCGGGGGTGACGCCGCCACCGATCACCAGGGCGTCGACGTCGCTCAGGACGGTGGTGTCGAAGACCTGACCGGCCGCGACCTCGGTGACGAGCACCTCGGCCGTGCGCGGGCCGCCGAGGACCTCGGCGATGTCGGCCGTCGACGACGGGCTGCCACCGTCCGGGCCCGCCACGGAGAGCAGGGCGATGCGCGGGACGCTCCGGCCGACCGCTGCCGAACGGGCGGTCGCCTCGGCGAGGAACGGCGCTGCGGCGTCCGAGGCGGCGAAGAGACCGCCGCCGACCAGGTGGATGCTCACGACTCGGCCGTCACGGGGGCGAGGGCGCTCCACGGGAACGTGATCCAGCCGTCGACCCGGCGCCACACGTGGTCGGGCTCGAGGACGGTGCCGGGCTTCGAGTACAGGCAGGCGCTCCGGACGTCGGCACCCGCGTTCCGGATGATGTCGACCACCAGGCGCAGGGTGCGGCCGGAGTCCGACACGTCGTCGACGACGAGGACCCGCTTGCCGGCCAGGCTCGGGGCGTCGAGGGCGGGGGCGAGCACGACCGGCTCCTCCAGCCGCTGCTCGACGTCGGTGTAGAACTCGACGTTGATCGAGCCGCACTCCTTGGTGCCGAGGGCGTACGCCACGGCGCCGGCGATGATCAGTCCGCCGCGGGCGACGGCGACGACGACCTCGGGCTCGAAGCCGCTGGACAGGACGTCCTTGGCGAGCAGGCGTGCGGCGTCACCGAACTCGAGCCAGCCGAGTACCTCGGGCCCGCTCGTCACGGTCACGGTGGACGGAGCCGCGGGCTCGGGTTCGCTGCTGATCGGCATCCGACCACGGTACCGGCAGGGAGCCCGCGCCCGCGACCCGCGGCAGCAGCCCGGGCGCTGCGCGGGTCGGCTCAGCGGGGCGTCAGCGGGCCGCGCGCCAGCTTGTGCTGCGCCGACTGCGCCACCGGCCGGATCGTCACGAGGTCGAGGTTCACGTGTGCCGGCAGCTCCACGGCGTGCACGATCGCCTCGGCGACGTCATCGGCCACGAGCGGCTCCGGCACGTCGTCGTACACCGCGGCGGCCTTCTGCTCGTCCCCGCGGAACCGGGTGAGCGCGAACTCGTCGGTCTTCACCATGCCCGGCGCGATCTCGACGACCCGGATCGGCTCGCCGTTCAGTTCGAGCCGGAGCGCGCCGACCAGGGCGTGCTCGGCGAACTTCGCGGCGTTGTAGCCGCCACCGTTCTCGTACGCGACGAACCCGGCGGTGCTGGTCACCGTGACGATGTCGGCGCTCCCGGACGCGCGAGCGCGGTCGCGCAGGTGCGGCAGCAGCGCGGAGACGACCCGCTTCGTGCCGATCACGTTGACCTCGAACATGGCGCGCCAGTCGTCGACGTCGGACTCCTCGACGCTCGCCGAACCGAACGCCCCACCCGCGTTGTTCACGAGCACGTCGGCGCCGCCGAGGTCCGCGACCCGCGCGGCCAGCGCCGCCACGTCGTCGGCGTCCGTGATGTCGGCGACCAGGGTGTCGGCCCCGGTCTCCGCGGCGAGCGCCTCGAGCTTCGCGGCGCGGCGGGCCACGGCGAGCACGTCCCAGCCCCGCGACCGGAACAGCCGGACGGTGGCCGCCCCGATGCCCGAGCTCGCTCCGGTGACGACTGCGCGCCGTGCTGCCATGTGATCTGCCTCCTGCGTCGGTGACCGGGCGTGTGGTTGCCCGGTCCGCCCACCGTACCGAGCGGGACGCTTCCGGCACCGCACCGGGCCGTCCAGATCACGATCCGGTAACGTGACCGGCGATGACGACGGATGCCGCCCCTCCCGCCCCCTCGGCCCCGGCGACGCAGCTCGAGCCCGGTCGAGCCCCGCGCCGGATCCCGATGTGGGACACCGCGCGGTTCGTCGCGGTCACGCTCGTGGTCATCGGCCACGCGATCCAGCGGCAGACGCCGGCGAGCGAGCACGCCCTGGCGCTCTACACGTTCATCTACGCGTTCCACATGCCGGCGTTCGGTGTGATCAGCGGCTACTTCTCGTCGGCCGACACCCCGACGGCGAGGCGGATGCGCCGGACGATCACGGACATCGTCGTGCCGTACATCATCATGCAGACGATCTGGACCGTGGTGCAGGGCATCGTCGAGGGCGGCAAGGACTTCAACCCGACGAAACCGACGTGGACCCTGTGGTTCCTGCTGGCCCTGGGCATATTCAAGCTGATCCTGCCGTACCTGGCGCAGCTGCGGTGGCCGCTGTTCTGGGCGGTCGTGTTCAGCATCGGCGTCGGCTACTTCGACAACGTCGACTCCACGCTCTCGCTGTCCCGCGCGATCAGCCTGCTGCCGTTCTTCCTGCTCGGGTGGCAGGTCAAGCAGTGGGGCGTCTTCGACCGCTGGTACGAGGCGTCCCGCCGCACGGTCGTCCGGGTGCGGATCGCCGCCGTCGTGGTGTTCGCGGCGTGGGCGGTGTCGTGCGCGGTCTGGATCCCGCAGTTCAAGGAGTTCGACCTGCACCACTGGTTCTTCTACGACGACTCCTACTCGGGGCTCGGCGAGGACGCCTGGTGGGCGGGTGCGGTGCGCTTCGGCCTGATGCTGCTCGCGACCCTGCTGACGGCGTCGTTCCTGGTGCTCATCCCCCGTCGGAACATCTGGATCACCCGGTTCGGCGCGGCGACGATGTACGTCTACCTGCTCCACACGTTCGTGCTCTACCCGATCCGGGAGTCCGGCGTCCTGGCCGGCGAGCACTCGGCATGGCCGTTCGTGCTCCTCATGGTCGTCATCGCGTGCGCCGTCAGCCTCTTCCTGGCGCAGCCCTTCGTGCGGCGCGGGATGCGGTGGCTGCTCGAGCCGAAGGTCGACTGGCTGTTCCGCCGCGACGCGGCGTAGCGGTGCCACCTCGCACCGTGCGCGTTCCTCCGGCCGGTGCGAGCTTGCCCGTTCCGTGCGGCGCGGCAGCGCCGCACCGAACCACCGACCTCGCACCGTCCGACGGAACCTCGCACCGTGCGCGTTCCTCCGGCCGGTGCGGGCTTGCCCGTTCGGTGCGGCGCGGCAGTGCCGCACCGAACCACCGACCTCGCACCGTCCGACGGTGACAGCACGGTGCGGACGGACGGACGGCCGGGCGGGAGGCGCGGGGCGGGACCGGCGCGCGCGTTACGTCCCGAGGCGGGTGCGGTGGTGCGGGCCCGGCCACCTGCGTACCGTGACACCGACGCACAGCCGCGCCGCGCCTCCAGGCCGAGCGCAGGGCGACCCGACGACCAGCCGCACCGGACAGGAGCACCAAGATGACCGAGCACGACGCCGCGCAGTGGCAGTTCGAGACCACCCAGGTCCACGCCGGCGCACAGCCGGACCCGACCACCGGGGCTCGAGCGACGCCGATCTACAAGACGACCTCGTACGTCTTCGCGAACTCGGACGAAGCGCGCGACCTGTTCGCGCTCGCCAAGCCGGGCAACATCTACTCCCGGATCATGAACCCGACGAACGACGTCGTCGAGCAGCGGATCGCCGCGCTCGAGGGCGGGTCCGGGGCCCTGCTCGTCGCGTCCGGCCAGGCTGCCGAGACCTACGCGGTGCTGAACATCGCCGGGGCGGGTGACCACATCGTGTCGTCGTCGTCGATCTACGGCGGCACGTACAACCTGTTCAAGTACACGCTGGCGAAGCTCGGCATCGAGACGACGTTCGTCGAGGACCAGGACGACCTCGAGGAGTGGCGCCGCGCGGTCCGACCGAACACGAAGCTGTTCTTCGCCGAGACCATCGGCAACCCGAAGATCAACGTCCTCGACATCACGGGCGTCAGCGACGTCGCCCACGAGTCCGGCGTCCCGCTGATCGTCGACAACACGATCGCGACGCCGTACCTGATCCGTCCGTTCGAGCACGGTGCCGACATCGTGGTGCACTCGGCCACGAAGTTCCTCGGTGGCCACGGCACGGTCATCGGCGGGATCATCGTCGACGGCGGGAAGTTCGCCTGGTCGGAGCACGCCGACCGGTTCCCGGAGTTCAACACGCCCGACCCGTCGTACCACGGTGCGGTCTTCGCCGAGGCGGTCGGCAACGAGCTCGCCTACATCGTGAAGGCCCGGGTGCAGCTGCTGCGTGACCTCGGTGCGTCGAACTCGGCGGACACGGCGTTCGCGCTGCTGCAGGGCATCGAGACCCTGTCGCTCCGCATCGAGCGGCACGTGTCGAACGCGCAGGAGATCGCGGAGTGGCTCGACCAGCACCCCGACGTCGCCACCGTCGCCTACGCCGGGCTGCCGACGTCGCCCTGGTACGCGGCCGCGAACCGGTACGCGCCGAAGGGCGTCGGTGCCGTGCTGTCGTTCGAGCTCAAGGGCGGGGTGACCGCGGGCAAGGCGTTCGTCGACAACCTGCAGCTGTTCTCGCACCTGGCCAACATCGGCGACGTCCGCTCGCTCGTCATCCACCCGGCGTCGACCACGCACTCGCAGCTGACCCCCGAGCAGCAGCTGACGACCGGGGTCACGCCCGGCCTGGTGCGGCTGTCGGTCGGCATCGAGAACATCGCCGACCTGAAGGCCGACCTCGAGGCCGGGCTCGCCGCGGCCCGGGCGATCGCGCAGGAGAGCCAGCGCGCGTAGGTCCCGCGCGGCCTGCCTGCCTGCCTGGCTGGCTGGCTGGCTGGCTGCCGATGCGCGTGCATGTTGCGACGTCCCACGTGTCGATCGACGCGTGGGACGTCGCTCGTTGCACACGCATCCGGTACGTGCGCATGGTGCGACGATCCACCAGTCGAACAACGCGCACGATGTCGGAACATGCGCGCGCACGGAACGGCGAGCACGGCCCGAAGGCCGGCCACGCGCCGGGCGTGACGTAACACGGCGGCGGCGACCCGCGCCTCCCGGCAGACTGGACGCACGATGGACTGGCAGACGACCCCCGAGGACTCCGTGCCGTCCACCCTGGTGCCCGGCACCGAACTCGGCACCCTCGGCAAGCCGCCCGTGACCGGTGCCTGGCGTCCCGGTGACCACCCGGGGGCACGCCACTTCGAGTCGCTCGGCGAGCAGTGGGTGCGCGGCGGCCGCCTGCCGTCCGTGCGCGTGGCGTACGAGACGTGGGGCACGCTCAACGCCGCCCGCGACAACGCGGTGCTCGTCCTGCACGCACTGACCGGGGACTCGCACGTCACGGGTGCCGCCGGCCCGGGCCACCGCACCGCCGGCTGGTGGGGCGACGTCGTCGGACCCGGCCGGGCGATCGACACCGACCGGTGGTTCGTCATCGCGCCGAACATGCTCGGCGGCTGCCAGGGCACCACCGGGCCGTCGTCGGTGTCGCCGTCGGGCGCGGAGTGGGGCTCGCGGTTCCCGTTCGTGACGGTGCGCGACCAGGTCGAGGTGCAGGCGCAGCTCGCCGACCGGCTCGGCATCGAGACCTTCGCGGCGGTCGTCGGCGGGTCGATGGGCGGCATGCACGCCCTCGAGTTCGCGGTCTCGCACCCCGCGCGCGTGCGGCGGCTGGCGGTCCTCGCGTCGACGGCGCAGACCACCGCCGACCAGATCGCGGCGAACTCGCTGCAGCGGGCGGCGATCCAGATGGACCCGGCGTTCGCGGGCGGCGACTACTACGAGGCCGACGTCGGCGAGGGCCCGCACCGCGGACTCTCGCTGGCCCGGCGGATGGCGCTGATGACCTACCGGGCGTCGGACGAGCTGAACAGCCGCTTTGCGCGGTCCTGGCAGAGCGACGTCTCCCCGCTCGGCGACGACGGCCGGTTCTCGGTGGAGAGCTACCTCGACTTCCACGGCAACAAGTTCACCCGGCGGTTCGACGCCTCGAGCTACGTGACGCTGACGTACGCGATGGACTCGCACGACGTCGGCGCCGGGCGCGGCGGGGTGTCGGCGGCACTCGGGCTCGTGACCGCGCGGACCCTGGTCGTGGGGATCTCGAGCGACCGGCTGTTCCCCGTCGAGGACCAGCACCGGATCGCCGCGGGCGTGCCGGACGCGCTCGACGGGGACTCCGCAGCGGTGATCGACAGCGAGTTCGGACACGACGGGTTCCTCATCGAGCACGAGCAGGTCGGGGCGCACCTGCGGCGGTTGCTCGACTCCTGAGCGGGCCTGCCTGCCACCACGGCGCGCCGAAGACCCCCCAACGGGTGGCGCGCGTGGAATGATGGCGTGGAGCTCGGCACTGACCGACGCTCGGTTTCCCGCACCGCCAGATCGTCACCAACCAGGACATCGATGGACTTCATCGCACAGGAACGCGACCGCTTGCTGCGGTCGGCGACCCGTGTCGTGGGCATCGTCTGCGCGCTCGTCAGCGTCGTGGGCATCCTCTCCGCCGCCGCCGTGCCCACGCCGCCCCTCATCGGCGCACTCCTCTGCATCGCCGCGATGATCACCGCCCTCGTGTGCTTCGGCCGCGGCGGCGAGGTGTGGTGGACCGCCGCCATCGTCGTCGCCGGGCTCGCCACGATGGTGCTGCTCTTCACCGGAGTCCCCGACTCGGCGCGGCCCCTCGTCGCCAGCGCCGTCATGCCCCTGGCCGCCGGCGGGCTCTCGGCACCGCTGATGGCCCAGCGCGGGCACCCGATCGGTCTCGGCATCACCATCGCCGGCGGCGGCGCCGTGGTGGTGCTCATGGTCTGGGGCTCGGGCTCGCTCCTGTCGACCCCGGTCAGCGGCGCACTGCTCGGGTGGATCCTGATGGCCGTCGTGGCGATCTGGATCTCGCGCAGCATCCCCCGTGTCGCCCGCCGCATCTACAGCATCGGCACCGCCCACCGCGCCGAACGGCAGGCCAGCGAGACCGAGGCCCAGCGCCGCCAGGGTGCCCGCCTGCTGCACGACACCGTGCTCGCGACCCTGACGCTGCTGGCGCACTCCGGCGTCGGCGTCTCCGAGCAGGCGATGCGCGAGCAGGCCGCCGAGGACGCCCGACTGCTGCGGCACCTGCGCCTCGGTGCGACCCCGCAGCCCTCGCAGTCCGGTGACTACTCGCTCACCCGCGAAGAGGAATCGCCCCTCGGGCAAACCCTGGAGTCCGTTAAGCAGCGCTTCGGCCGGATGGGGCTCGAGGTCAGCTGGCACGGCACCGGGCAGGTCCTGCTGCCGTCGAACGTGCTCGACGCGTTCCTCCTCGCGCTCGGCGAGTGCCTCGAGAACGTCCGTCGGCACGCCGGCGTCGGCGAGGCGCACGTCACGATCGTCCACGACAACGAGGTCGTCCGCGCGATGGTCACCGACTCCGGCGTCGGCTTCGACCTCACCACCGTCAGTGCCGAGCGACTCGGCTTCAAGGAGAGCGTCGTGAACCGCCTGCGCGAGGTCGGCGGCGACGCCAAGCTCTTCTCCGCGCCGGGCTCCGGCACCACCGTCGTCCTGGAGGCACCGCGATGACCCGGGTCCCCGAGGACACCATCGGCCGCAGCCTGCCCGGCGAGACCGCTCCGCCTGCACCCCGCACCCGCCGCGAGGCGCGCGAGCGGTACCGGACGAGCGAACGTCGCCAGGCCCGAGGGCTCCCGTCCACGTCGACCGGCGCCCGGTCGCTGCGCCAGGCCGCGAAGCCCGGCGCCTCGCTCGGTGCCGGGTACCTCGGCCTCGGCGCCGCGGTCCTCACCGCGATCGAGGCCGTCGCCGGCATCGCGTTCTTCCTGGTGCGCTGGAACGAGTACTCCGACCCGTGGTTGCCCGCGGTCGCCTGGGGGCTCTACGTCGTCGCCGCCGTCGGGGTCGGACTCAGCGTCCTGACCTACGGCGAACGGCTGACGGGTCCGGCCTTCGCGTTGATCTGCGTCGTGCTGGCCTGCGTGGTCACCCTCGACTTCATCGGCATCTGGCCCGAGCACGACATCGCCCACACCGCGACCGCGTCGATGGCCGCCGGGTTCGCCCTGCTGCCGATCGCCACGCTCCGCCCCGCCCGCGAGGTCGCCGTCGCCATCGGTGCGCTCGGCATCGCGTTCATCGTGATGGCCGTCGCGTCGACGCCGATCACGCACGACACCATGCCCGGCATCGTGTCCCTGCTGTCGCTCGTCGTCGTGCCGCCGTCGCTCGCGCTGTACGTCGTGCAGCGGTTCCGCCAGCTCGTGCAGCGCGAACTCGACCGGGTGCTCGTGCAGAGCAACGTGCAGGCGCCGCAGTTCGCCGTCGGCATGCTCGCCTCGGACGAGCTCGCCCGGCTCGACCTGGCCGCCGAGAAGCTGCTCGACGCCGTCGCCAACGGCACCGACCCGCTGCCGCTGTCCGACGCCTCGAGCTCCGTCGCCGCGTCGCTCGCCACCGAGCTCCGCCTGCACCTGATCGAGGGCCGTCGCGAGACCTGGCTCTACCACGCGATCACCGAGTCCGACCACCTCGGTCGCTCGGTGAGCGTCGCCGACCCGACCGCCCTGGCAGGGCACCTCTCCCCCACCCAGCGCGACGGGCTGCTGCAGGCGATCTGGCAGATGGTCGGCGACGGCCGCACCGCGCAGCCCGGCATGCCCGTCGTCTCCGTCACCCTCGGCCCCATCGGTTCCGACGGTCACCCGGTCAGCGACGACACCATGGACGTGCCCGTCGTCATCGAGTCCCGCGGGGTGCCCCGTCGCAGCCTCGGCCCGACGGCGTGGAGTGCCCTGCAGCGCATCGGCCCGTACACCGAGACCGTCCGCGACGGCGCGCTGCACATCGTCGCGCACTGCGTCGTGAACCGACATCCGTCGATGTAGCTGCCGGACACCCGCACGCCTGACCGACTTCCGGCCCGCATCCTCCTAGGATCGGCCGAGCAATCCGCACCGAGAAAGGACGCCAGCATGGCGACTCCAGAGGAACCGATCCGACTCGCACTGGTCGACGACCACAGGATGCTCCTCGGCGCGCTCACGGAGTGGATCCGGAACGCGGCCGACGACATCACCCTGGTGGCCGCCGTCACGACCTGGCCCGAGCTCCTGACGAGCCCGGCGTTCCCGGTCGACGTGGTGCTGCTGGACCTGGACCTCAAGGACTCCATCCCGGTGTCGCTGAAGATCTCGACGCTCAAGACCGCGGGCGTCAAGACCGTCGTGATGAGCACGTACTCGGAGCCGAACGTCGTGCGCGAGGCCCTCGGCGCCGGTGCCCTCGGGTACCTCGTCAAGAGCGAGGACGCCGACATGATCGTCGAGGCGATCCGCTCCGCCCAGCGCGGCGAGCAGTACGTCTCGGCCGAGCTCGACCTCGCCATCAACAGCGGCGACGTCGGCGGTGTGCCGAAGCTCAGCGCCCAGGAGCGTCGCGTGATGGCCCTGTACGGCGGTGGCGAGCCCGTCAAGAGCGTCGCCTACCAGCTCGGCATCTCCGAGGAGACCGCGAAGAGCTACCTCAAGCGCATCCGCGAGAAGTACCGCGTCGCCGGCTTCGACGTGGGCACGAAGGTCGCGCTGCGGAAGCGTGCGATCACCGACGGCATCATCGTGCAGGACGGCAGCCCCCTGGGGCTGTAGCGCGCGCTGCGTCGCGCATCGAGTGAGCAGAGGACGTCGGGTCCCGTCACGGAACCCGACGTCTTCTGCTCACTCGGGGCGGTCTTCCGCGCCACGTGACGGACGGGAGGCCCGTGGCGGGGTCGCCACGGGCCTCCCGTCCGGTGGGTGCGTGCGCACACCCCGCGTGTCAGGCCGTCGGGACCGGTGCGGTGATCGGGCCGGTGGACGGTGACGAGGAGCGGACCGCGGCACGACGGGTGCTCCGCCGCTCGACCGCGTAGCTGACCATCGTCACCAGGACGCCGAGCAGCGCCAGGCCGATGCCGAGCCAGCCCGGGGCGAGGAACCCGAAGCCGGCCGCGATGACCGCGCCGCCCAGGGCCGCACCGATCGAGTTGCCGATGTTGAACGCCGAGTGGTTCAGAGCCGCCGCGATCGTGCGGGCATCGCCGGCGACGTCCATCAGGCGCGACTGCACCGCCGGCGGGATCGCCGACGAGGTCGCACCGAGCAGGAACGCGCCGAGCAGCATGCCCCAGAGCCACTGTGCGGTCAGGACGGTGACGAGCAGGGCGCCGATGAGCGAGAACATGCCGACGTAGATCGTGCGCTTCACGCTGTGGTCGGCCAGGTGTCCGCCGAGCACCCCGCCGACGACCATGCCGATGCCCACGACGACGAGCACGATCGGCACGAACGACTCGGGCATGCCGGTGACGTTCTGCACGAGCGGCGAGATGTACGAGTAGACCGCGAAGAACCCGCCGAACCCGACGGCGCCGAGGCCCATCACGATCCACACCTGCGGCACGCGGAACGCCCGGAGCTCACGGCCGATCGTGGCGTGCTCGTCGCGGGCGCTCTTCGGCACGAAGGCCGCGACGGCCAGGAACGTCAGGGCGAACAGCGCGGCGACGACGCCGTACGCCACCCGCCACCCGGCCACCTGTCCGACCCACGTGATCGCCGGGACGCCGACGACGTTCGCGACCGACAGGCCGAGCAGCACCATGGCGATGCCCTTGCCGCGCTTGCCCGGGCCCATCATGTCGCCGGCGACGATCGACGCGATGCCGAAGTAGGCGCCGTGCGGCAGACCCGCGACGAAGCGGGCGACGAGCACCAGACCGAACGAGGGCAGCAGCGCGCTCGCGATCGTCGCGACGACGAACCCGACGAGCAGCACGAGGATCAGGCCCTTGCGCGGGAACCGGGCGGACATCGCCGCGATGGTCGGCGCACCGACGACGACCCCGAGGGCGTAGGCACTGACGAGCCAGCCGGCGTGGGCGATCCCGGCGTCGGGGTCGATGCCGTACTGCTCGGGGAGCAGGGCCTGCGCGATGTTCGGCAGCAGCCCCATCGCGACGAACTCGGTCGAGCCGATGGCGAACCCGCCGAGGGCGAGCGAGATGAGCGCGAGGGTGCGACGCGCAGGCGTGAGCGGTGACATGGGGCCTGTTCTCGTGCGGGCGGAGCGGGACGACGGTGCAGCACCCCACCGGACGGGGCGGCCGTGATGTCCTGGTCCGTCGAGTGTAGACCGCTCCAACGGACCAACGAAAGCCCGCGGGAGCTCAGGCCGCCTGGCGCTCCGGGGTGCGGGTCCGTGCGGTGGTCTGCTCGGGCAGCTCGTCGCGGTGCACCCATCCGGTGCCGCACTCCGCGCAGCTCGCCCAGGCGTTCTCGCCCTGTTCGTCCGTGTCGATGACGACCGTTCGCAGGTCGCAGTCGGGGCACCAGCCGTCGTGCATCATCACGCCCTCCTCATCGTCGTCTCGCAGGCCACCGGAAGTGGCTCGATGCAGACCATGAGACACCCGGCCACCGACATCCGAGGGACCGCTCCGGCGTGTCGGGCGACGCTGCGGTGCAGGATGACGACGTGCCCACCGTCACGACCGTCCTGGCCTCCTGCGCCGCCGGCGCGCCCGCGAACTGCGAGGACGCGACCGACCCGATCGGGATCGTCATCGTCGTGGTGTTCGCGGTCGCCGGCCTCGTCATGCTGACGGTCGCCGCGGTCCTCGGCACCGACCCCCGTCGCCGCAGGCGTCCGCGTCGGCGCCGCTGACCGCTACTCGCCGAGCGCGGCCTCGAGCCGTTCGAGCTTGCCGTCGATCTCGCCGGTGTGCCCGGGTCGGATGTCGGCCTTCAGCACGAGTGACACCCGCGTGCCGTATGCACCGACGGCCTCGGTGGCGCGCTTGACGACGTCCATGACCTCGTCCCACTCCCCCTCGATCTCGGTGAACATCGACGAGGTGCGGTTCGGCAGCCCGCTCTGGCGCACCACGCGCACGGCGGCCGCGACGGCGTCGTGCACGGACCCGTCGGACGTTGCAGCGGGACCACCGGACGGAGCGACGGAGAAGGCGACGATCATGCGTCCATCCTGCCCGGCTCGGGCTGGTCGCGCACGGACGGCGACGAGCGCGCCGACACCCGTCCGGACCCCGCAGCCCGCCCCATCCGCACCAGCACGACGACGCTCCACACCAGGATCGCCACCTCGAGCACGTTCCGGACCGTGAGCACCACGAGGATCCACGGCTGCACCCCGAGCAACTGGTCGTAGTAGCCCGGGTAGATGACCTGCGTGAGCAGGGCCATCGGCAGCGCGGTCACGGCGATCGGCACGAACCGGCGCGCACTGGGGGTGCCGGCGGCGAGCCCCCACACGATCGGCACCACGAACCAGCCGATGTACTGCGGCGACCCCACCTTGTTCGTCGCGATGAGCGCCGCGACGAACAGCAGCGCCAGGACCGGCGCGAGCTCGGCCCGACGGGCACCGCGGCGCGCGGCCCAGAGCGCGAGCACGACCCCGGCCACCACGACGACGGCCATCAGCGGCGTCGACACCGCGGCGGCGGCGGACGTGCCGGCACCGGACACCTCGAAGGTCAGGATCTCCTGGTCGTAGAACACCGCTGCACCCGGGACGCCGAACGCTGCGGCCCACATGAAGGGCGTCGCGAGCGGTGACTCGATCTGCAGCCCACGGCCGGTCTGCTCACCGACGAAGGACAGCAGGTACGGCGCACCGCCCCACAGCACGTCGACGAGCACGATCAGGGCGCTCAGCACCAGGGCCCCGGCGAGCACACCCCGGCGGTGTCCGCGACGCAGGAGCAGCAGCACCGCGACGAGCGCCGCGGGCCACACCTTCGTCCAGGCACCGGCGGTGAAGAGCGCGGACGCGACGGCCGGCCTCGAGGCCACGAACGCCACGCCCACCAGCGCGAACACCGTCGCGACGGTGTCGATCCGACCGAGCGCGATCGGCCCGAGCGCGAGCAGGAACAGCAGCCACCACCAGACGACCCGCACGCCGTGCACGCCGAAGCGGTCCGACGACCCGACGCGGACCCGGAAGCGCCACAGGAACGCGCACGCCACGGCGTCGAGCAGCACCATCAGCAGCAGCCAGCCGGTGCCGATCGATGCGACTCCCCCGAGCGCCGCGGCCGCCATCGGCACGATCGCCAGGATCGGGTAGACCCAGGCGCCGTCGATGCCGACCCAGAAGTCCGCGGTCCGCCCGGTCTCGATCCAGCGGCTGTAGGTGATGGTCACGTCACCGAGCGGCAGGTTCGCCGACACGAGGGTCAGCCACCACAGGAACCCGTGCACGGCGACGAACGCCAGGACGAAGCCGGCGAGTTCGAGCCACCGGGTCGAGGTCCTCTGCACCGGACGAGCGTAGCGGCCGGACCGGGTCCGATCGCTGCCACGGACTCAGGGTCTCCCGAGCATGACGTGTCACCGTTCTGCTCGTGACCTCCGACACCCCGCGCAAGCGCCGCAAGGCCGTCATCTGGATCTCCGTCATCGCCGCCGTCGTCGTCCTCGGCGTCGTGGGCGCGGTGGTCTTCACGAACGTCTACACGAGCAACGAGAACGCGAAGGCCTCGGCCGCGCCGTCCGTCGCCGCCACCCGTGAGGCCTCCACCCTCGACGACACGGACCTGTCCGGCGAGTGGACGGTCGGCGGCGACTCCGAGGCCGGGTACCGCGTCCACGAGGTCCTGAACGGCTCCGACGTCACCGTCACCGGCCGCACCGACAGCGTCTCCGGCACCGCGACCGTCGACGGCACGAGCATCACCGCCGCGAAGATCACGGTGCAGGTCGCCGACATCACCACCGACTCCGACCAGCGCGACGCCTACTTCCGCGACTCCGCGATGGACGCGGCGGCCTTCCCCGAGGCCACCTTCGAACTCACCGGACCGATCGCCGACGCGGTCCCGAGCGGCTCCGACACGACGACCGTGACCGCTCCGGGGAAGCTCACCCTGCACGGCGTCACGAAGGACGTCACCGCGAAGCTGCAGGTCGGCCTGAACGGCGACGGCGTCGACATCTCCGGTTCGGTCCCGATCACCTTCTCGGACTACGGCGTGCAGGCCCCGAGCCTGGGGTTCGTCAAGGTCGACGACGCCGGTTCGGTCGAGTTCCTGGTGCACGCGACCCCCGCGAGCTGACGTCCACGACGCGCGTCACGCCCGTGACGTGCCCGCCGACGGCCTGGAGGCGCGGTGCCAGCTGGCACCGCGCCTCCCGTCCGTCGGTCGTCGCGTCCTGGAGCCGCACCCGCTGGCTGATGCGTGCGCATGTTGCGACCTTGCACCTGTCGAACCCGTGGTGTCCCGTCGGAACATGCGCACGAATCCATTGCGTGCGCATCCGTCGACAGAACACGCGTCGATCACCTCGTGGATCGTCGGAAGATGCGCACGAACCGACCGCTACCCGCGCGCGTCCCCGTCCACGACCAGGTCCCGCACGACCCCCGGCAGCTCGGCGATGAGCGTCGTCATGGGGAACGGTCCGCCGCCGGACGCCCGCCGCGCCGCGAGCCCGTGCACCACCGCGGCCGACGCGGCCAGGTGCGCGAGGTCCGACGGCGTGAGCGACGAACCGGCCGCCTCGACGGAGCCCTGCCGCGCGGCGACGAGCGCCCCGAGGACCCCGCCCAGCACGTCCCCGGCACCGGCCGCCGCGAGCCACGGCGTCGCCGAGGACGCCACGAGCCGCACCGACCCGTCCGGGGTGACCACGTGGGTCCGCTCCCCCTTGAGCAGCACGACGCTGCCGGTCTGCTCCGCCGCTCGGAGCGCTGCGGCGGCCGGGTCCTGCTCGATCTCGGCACGATCGACCCCGAGGAACGAAGCGAGTTCACCGGCGTGCGGGGTGAGCACGGCGAGCGGCCCGAAGTCGACGAGCGGGATCGCCCCGGCGTCGACGACGACCGGGACGCCGTCGTCGGACGCGTGCGAGAAGCCCGCCGCCGTCGTCTCGTCCAGCTCACCCAGCGACGGCGCCGAGATCCCGGAGCCGACGAGCCAGGCCTGCACGCGGCCGACGCCGGACACGACCTCGGGGCGGCGGGTGAGCACGTGGTCGGTGGCGCGTGCGGGTCCGACGTACCGGACCATGCCGACGCCGGTGTGCACGGCGGCGTCGACCCCGAGCACCGCGGCGCCGGGGTACTGGTCGGAGCCGGTCGCGACGCCGAGCACCCCGCGGCGGTACTTGGTGGACTCCCCCGTCGGCGCGGTGACCCACGCGGCGGCATCGGACGGTCGGACGGGCACGAAGTCGTTCACCGGGCCCACGTTACGGTGGAGCACATGAGCCTGTTCCTGCCTGGTCGCGTGGTGGTCTTCGACTACGGCGAGGTGATCAGCCGGACGCCGCACGCCTCGCGGGACGCCCTCGTGGCCGCCACCGGGGTCCCGGCCGACGAGCTGTTCCCGGTGTACCAGGAGCTCCGCCACGACCTGGACCGTGGCGACCTGTCCGTCGTGGCGTACTGGCGTGCGATCGCGGAACGGACCGGACGGAGCTGGAGCATCTCCGAGATCCACCGGTTCTGGGCGATCGACTTCACCGGGTGGTTCGAGGTCGAGCCGGAGACCCTCGAGATCGTCGAGGAGCTGCACGACGCCGGCACCCGTGTCGCCCTGCTCTCGAACGCGGGCTTCGACTTCGGCGACCCGTACCGCCGCTCCCCGATGGGCTCGCTGTTCGAGACCGTCGTGGTGAGCGCCGAGGAGCACGTCCTGAAGCCCGCGGCATCCATCTACCGCGACACCTGTGCGCGCTTGGGAATCGACCCGGGTCAGATGGTGTTCGTGGACAACAGGGCCGAGAACGCCACCGGTGCGGAAGCGATCGGGGCGGTCGGCCACCACTACACGTCGCCGGCGTCGCTGCGGTCGTTCCTGACGGAACTGGCCGAGGCGCCGGCACCCGTCCTCTGAGGAGCCCGCGTGACGCACGCCCTGTTCGACCCGATCACCGTCCGTGACCTGACCGTCCGCAACCGCATCTGGGTCTCCCCGATGTGCCAGTACTCGGTGGACCAGCAGGACGGCGTCCCGACGCCGTGGCACCTCGTGCACCTGGGCGGGTTCGCCAAGGGCGGCGCCGGCGCGGTCGTCGTCGAGGCGACGGGCGTCGTGCCCGAGGGACGGATCACCCCGCAGGACCTCGGGCTGTGGAACGACCAGCAGCGCGACGCGTTCAAGCCGATCGTCGACTTCCTGCACGAGCAGGGGGCCGCGGCGGGCATCCAGCTCGCGCACGCCGGGCGCAAGGCGTCGACCTACCGCCCCTGGGACACCACGCACGGCACCGTCCCCGCCGACCAGGGCGGCTGGACCACGGTCGCGCCGTCGGCCGTGGCCTTCGACGGCTACGACGTCCCGCGCGAGCTCGCGGTGGAGGACATCCGCGTCGTCGCCCTCGCCTTCGCGCAGTCCGCCCGCCGCGCGGTCGAGGCCGGGTTCGACCTGGTCGAGATCCACGCGGCCCACGGCTACCTGCTGCACCAGTTCCTCTCGCCGCTGAGCAACCAGCGCACCGACCAGTACGGCGGCTCGCTCGAGAACCGTGCCCGCGCGCTGCTCGAGGTCGTCGACGCCGTGCGCGCCGAGGTCGGCGAGGGCTTCCCGATCGTCGTCCGCTTCTCGGCCACCGACTGGGTCGACGGCGGGCTCACGCTCGACGAGACCACCGTCGTCGCCCGCTGGGCCGCGGAGCACGGTGCCGACCTGGCCGACGTGTCGACCGGCGGCAACGTCGCGAGCGCGCCGATCCCGGTCGGCCCCGGCTACCAGGTGCCGCACGCCGCGGCGATCAAGCGCGACGCCGGCATCCCGACGATCGCCGTGGGCATGATCTCCGAGGCGTTCCAGGCCGAGCAGATCGTCGCGACCGGCCTGGCCGACGTCGTGATGATCGGTCGCGAGATGCTCCGCGACCCGTCGTTCGCGCTCCGTGCCGCCGTCGAACTCCGCGTGCCGGTCGACTACGAGCCGCAGCAGTACCACCGCGCGCGGATCACGGCCTAGGCGCGGTCGGTTCTGTACGGATTCACGGTCCGGCGACCGCGCAGGCAGTACGATTGGCAGCACTGTGGACGATCCCCCGAATAGTTCTTCGCCTCACTCATCCGCCGCTCACTCGGTGAGCTGCACGTCATCCCTGTCCGCGAACGGGGGTGAATCATGAGTCCGATCGACATCGTCATGCTGATCGGCGGCATCCTGCTGACCCTCGGCACGGGTGTCTTCGTCGCGTCAGAGTTCGCGCTGGTCAACCTCGACCGCGCCGACGTCGAAGCGCGGCGCGACCGCGGTGAAGCCGGCCTCGCGCCGGTCATCGGCGCGCTGAAGGTCACCTCGACGCACCTGTCCAGCGCACAGCTCGGCATCACGCTGACCACGCTGCTGACCGGCTACCTGCTCGAACCCTCGATCGCGAAGCTGCTCGAGGCGCCGTTCCTGGCGATGAACCTGCCAGAGGGCATCGTCGAGACCGTCGGCTCGATCGTGGCGCTCGTCATCGCGACCCTGCTGTCGATGATCCTCGGCGAGCTCGTGCCGAAGAACTTCGCGCTCGCGCTGCCCCTGCAGACCGCCAGGCTCGTGGTCCCGCTGCAGATCGCGTTCACGACGGTCTTCAAGCCCGCCGTCGCGCTGCTGAACGGCACCGCGAACGCCGTGCTCCGGTCGCTGGGCATCGAGCCGCAGGAGGAACTCTCCGGTGCGCGCAGTGCCGAGGAACTCACCTCGCTGCTGCGCCGCTCGGCGTCGGAGGGCTCGCTCGAACAGGACACCGCGACGCTGCTCGAGCGCACCATCTCGTTCTCCGAGCTGAGCGCCAGCGACGTGATGACCCCGCGCCCGCGGCTCTCCACCATCCGCGTGTCGGAGTCCGCCGAGGACGTCATCGCCCTCGCCCGCAAGACCGGCTTCAGCCGCTTCCCCGTCATCGAGGAGGACGCGGACGACGTCGTCGGCATCGTGCACGTCAAGCAGGCCGTCGCCGTGCCGCGCGAGAAGCGTCCGGAGGTCCCCGTCGGGGCACTCATGACCGACGCCGAGCGCGTGCCGGAGACCATGCCCGGCGACACCCTGCTCGCCGAGGTCCGCGGTCGCGGCTACCAGATGGTCATCGTCGTCGACGAGTACGGCGGTACCGCCGGGGTCGTCACGCTCGAGGACCTGATCGAGGAGATCGTCGGCGAGGTCTCCGACGAGCACGACCGCGCCCGCATCGACGTGGTGCGCTCCCGTGACTGGCTGACCTTCCCCGGTCTGCTGCGTCCCGACGAGCTCGAGGACCGCGCCGGCGTGAAGGTGCCGGAGGAGGGCCCGTACGAGACCGTCGGCGGGTTCGTCATGTCGACGCTGGGCCGCCTGCCCGTCGTCGGCGACGAGGTGCCACTGGACGGCGGTGTGTTCCGCGTCGAGCGGCTGGACGGCCGTCGGATCGACCGCATCCGCTGGACCCCGACGCGCCCGTCGACCGACACGGCGGCGACCGCGATCATCATCCCGTCCACCAAGAGCACCCCGACCACCACGAAGGCCTCGGCCACCACGACGAAGGGCAGCACCCGATGAGCTCCGACTGGTGGGGCATCTTCTGGCTCGTCGTCCTGTTGATGGGCAACGCGTACTTCGTCGCGGCCGAGTTCGCGGTCATCTCCGCACGCCGCTCCCAGATCGAGCCCCGCGCGGAGGAGGGCTCGAAGGCCGCGCAGATGACGCTGTGGGCGATGGAGCACGCCACCCGCATGCTCGCGACGACCCAGCTCGGCATCACGGTCTGCTCGCTGCTCATCCTCAACGTGTCCGAGCCGGCGATCCACCACCTGCTCGAGGTCCCGCTGCACCTGACCGGCTGGAGCGCCGAGGTGATCGGCACCGTGGCCTTCGTGTTCACGCTGCTGCTCGTGTCGTTCCTGCACGTGGTGTTCGGCGAGATGGTGCCGAAGAACATCTCGTTCTCGATGCCGGACCGCGCTGCACTGCTGCTCGTCCCGACGCTCTGGTACATCGGTCACGGCCTGCACTGGGTCATCGTCGGCCTGAACGAGGTCGCGAACGCCGTGCTGCGGCTGTTCCGCGTCGAGCCCAAGGACGAAGCGGTGAGCGCCTTCACGGTGGAGGAGGTGCAGACCATCGTGGAGCAGTCACGCCGCGAGGGCACCCTGACCGACGACGGCAAGCTCGCCCTGGCGTTCGAGTTCACCGAGAAGAAGGTCCGTGACGTCGCCGTGCCGATGGCCGAACTCGTCACCCTGCCCGACGACGCCACCCCGGCCGACGTCGAGCACGCCGTGGCACAGCGCGGGTTCTCCCGCTACGTGCTCGTCGGCGAGGACGGCTCCCCCACCGGCTACGTGCACGTGAAGGACGTCATCGACCTGCGTCCGGACGAGTTCGACGACCCGGTGCCGCCGAAGCGCATCCGTCAGCTCATCTCGCTCTACACCGAGATGGACCTCGAGGACGCGCTCGCGACCATGCGGGCCGCCGGGCGCCACGTGGCCCGCGCCTTCGACGCGGACGGCCGCACGATCGGCGTGCTGTTCCTCGAGGACATCCTCGAAGAGCTGGTGGGCGAGGTCGAGGACGCGACCCGACGCCGGTAGACGTACAGACAAGCGGACGGGAGGCGCGGTGCCAGGTGGCACCGCGCCTCCCGTCCGTCTGTGGTCGCGACCAGGGCGACGCGCACCCCGGCCGCGCTACCAGCTGACGGGCAGGGGCTTGCCCTCCTCGTACCCGGCGGCGGACTGGATGCCGACCAGCGCGCGCTCGGAGAACTCGGCGAGTGACGACGCGCCCGCGTAGGTGGCGGAGCTGCGGACGCCGGTGGTGATCATGTCGAGCAGGTCCTCGACGCTCGGGCGCTCCGGGTCGAGGTAGATCGTCGACGACGAGATCCCCTCGGCGAAGAGCGCCTTGCGGGCCCGCTCGTACGGGTCGAGCCGCTCGAAGCGCTCGCGGACGGCCTTCGCCGAGGCCATGCCCCAGCTCTCCTTGTACGCCTTGCCGGCGGCGTCGCGGCGCAGGACACCGGGGGCCTCGAGCGTGCCGGCGAACCACGAGCCGATCATGACGGCGGACGCCCCGGCTGCCAGCGCGAGGGCGACGTCGCGCGGGTAGCGCACCCCGCCGTCCGCCCAGACGTGCGCACCGAGCGAGCGGGCAGCCGCGGCGGTCTCGAGCACGGCGGAGAACTGCGGGCGACCGACGGCCGTCATCATGCGGGTGGTGCACATGGCGCCCGGTCCGACGCCGACCTTGATGATGTCCGCTCCGGCCCCGACCAGGTGCGCGACGGCGTCGGCGGTGACGACGTTGCCGGCGACGAGCGGGATGCCGAGCTGCAGCGACGCGACCGTGCGGAGTGCGCGGAGCATGCCGTCCTGGTGGCCGTGCGCGGTGTCGAGGACCAGGACGTCCACGCCCGCGGCGGCCAGCGCCTTGGCCTTGGCCGCGACGTCGCCGTTGATGCCGAGCGCGGCGGCGACCCGGAGCCGGCCGGAAGCGTCGACGGCGGGCGTGTAGATGTCGGAGCGGATCGCGCTCGTCTGGCTCGTGGTCCCGACGACCCGGCCGTGCCGCATGACCGGCGCGAAGTCGACCTCGGCGGCCGAGAGCACGTCGTACACGTGGCGGGGTGTGCCGGCGTCCTCGGCGTCGATCGCGGTCGAGGCGCCGTGCAGCAGGTCACCGAGGACGGCGTCGGGGCCGGCGGTACCGAGGCGGGTCGCGGGCACACAGCCCAGGTACTCCCCGTCGGCGTCGCGGACGACCACACCACGGCCGGCCACCGGCAGGAGCTGCTCGAGGGCCTCTGCGACGGTGGTCTGCGCACCCATGTCGTAGGCGGTGTCGAAGTCGACCGGCTGGTCCTTCACCCAGCGGATCGCGGCGTCGAGGTCCTGCAGGTGCATGTCCTGCGGCAGCACGCCCAGACCACCGCGGCGGGCCAGGGTGGCGGCGAGCCGGGGGCCCGTGACGGAGTTCATGTTGGCGCTGACGATCGGGATCGTGGCACCGCTGCCGTCGTTCGCCGCGAGGTCGACGTCGAAGCGGCTCGTCACGCCGGAACGGCTCGGGACGAGGAAGACGTCGGAGTAGGTCAGGTCGTGCGTCGGCCGCGTCTCGTAGAACCTCATGCGCTCCACTGTACGGCTCCCGTCAGGGCCCCGACCGGGTGCTCGGGGGCTGCCGACTCGCGCCGCGGCTGACACGGAACGGACATGTCGGAGCGGCTAGGCTTGGCACCTGTGCGGCGCAGGGTTGCTCCGCACGACACACACGAGCATCTATCGACGGAGAGTGGGCGATCGGCTGTGTCGAGCCATCTGACCGGAACGGACGAGACCGCGGGCGAATTCGGGGCGAACGAGTGGCTCGTCGACGAGCTCTACGAGCAGTTCGTCGCGGACAAGGAATCGGTCGACAAGTCCTGGTGGCCGGTCCTCGAGAGCTACCACCGCACGCAGGTCGGTGACGCTCCGGCTCCGGCGGGCTCCCCCGCGCAGCAGGCGCCGGCCCAGCAGGCGCCGGCCCAGCAGGCGCCGGCGCAGCAGCAGTCGTCGACGCAGCAGCCGGCCACCGGGGACACCCCGGGCGAGGCGAAGTCGGGCCCGATCCAGGCGAAGACCACCTCGCGTCAGCCGGCACCGCAGCCGATCCCGGCCGAGGCGAACGACGCCGCCGACGACCACGAGGAGACCCACGAGGACGTGGCGACCCCGCTCCGGGGCATGGCCAAGACGCTGGCGTCGAACATGGACGCCTCGCTGACCGTCCCGACCGCCACGAGCGTCCGGACGATCCCGGCGAAGCTGATGATCGACAACCGGATCGTCATCAACAACCACCTGCGACGCGCCCGCGGCGGCAAGATCTCCTTCACGCACCTGATCGGGTGGGCGATGGTGCAGGCGCTCAAGGACTTCCCGAGCCAGAACGTCTTCTACGAAGAGCGCGACGGCAAGCCGTTCGTCGTCGCCCCGGCGCACGTCAACCTCGGCATCGCGATCGACGTCCCGAAGAAGGACGGCACCCGCTCGCTCCTGGTGCCGAGCATCAAGCGCGCGGAGACCCTGACGTTCGGGCAGTTCCTCTCCGCCTACGAGGACCTCGTCAAGCGTGCCCGCGACAACAAGCTCACCCCGGCGGACTTCCAGGGCACGACGATCTCGCTCACCAACCCGGGCGGCATCGGCACCGTGCACTCGGTCCCGCGTCTGACGAAGGGGCAGGGCTCGATCATCGGCGCCGGCGCCCTCGAGTACCCGGCGCAGTTCCAGGGCTCGGCGTCGAAGACCCTGGTCGAGCTCGGCATCGGCAAGACCATCACCCTGACGAGCACCTACGACCACCGAGTCATCCAGGGCGCCGGTTCGGGTGAGTACCTCAAGCACGTGCACGAGCGCCTGATCGGCGAGCACGGCTTCTACGACGGCATCTTCGCCGCGCTCCGGATCCCCTACAAGCCGATCCAGTGGGCGAACGACATCAACGTCGACCTGGCGCACCGGGTGAACAAGACCGCGCGCGTGCAGGAGCTCATCAACAGCTTCCGCGTCCGTGGGCACCTGATGGCCGACATCGACCCGCTCGAGTACCGCCAGCGCACGCACCCCGACCTCGAGATCGAGAGCCACGGGCTGACCTTCTGGGACCTCGACCGCGAGTTCGTCACCGGTGGGCTCGCCGGCACCACCTCGGCTCCGCTCCGCGACGTCCTCGGGATCCTGCGCGACGCCTACTGCCGCACGGTCGGCATCGAGTACATGCACATCCAGGACCCGGAACAGCGTCGCTGGGTGCAGGAGCGCATCGAGGTGCCGTACTCGAAGCCCTCGAAGGACGAGCAGCTCCGCGTCCTCGGCAAGCTCAACGAAGCCGAGGCGTTCGAGACCTTCCTGCAGACCAAGTACGTCGGCCAGAAGCGCTTCTCGCTCGAGGGCGGCGAGTCCACCATCGCCTTCCTCGACACCCTGATCCAGCACGCCGCCGGAGCCGGACTGGCCGAGGTCGCGATCGGCATGGCCCACCGTGGCCGCCTGAACGTGCTGACGAACATCGCCGGCAAGACCTACGGGCAGATCTTCCGTGAGTTCGAGGGGTCCTCGCTGCCGGGCACGGTGTCCGGTCAGGGCTCCGGCGACGTGAAGTACCACGTCGGCACCGAGGGCGTGTTCCGCACGTCCGACGGCTCGAGCATCCCGGTGACGATCGCCGCGAACCCGTCCCACCTCGAAGCCGTCGACGGCGTGCTCGAGGGCATCGTCCGCGCCAAGCAGGACCGCGAGGCACCCGGTAGCTTCGGCGTGCTCCCCGTGCTCGTGCACGGCGACGCGGCGATGGCCGGCCAGGGCGTGGTCGTCGAGACGCTGCAGATGTCGCAGCTCCGCGGGTACCGCACCGGCGGCACGGTCCACCTCGTCATCAACAACCAGGTCGGGTTCACCACCCCTCCCGAGTCGGCCCGCAGCTCCGTGTACTCCACCGACGTCGCGAAGACGATCCAGGCACCGATCTTCCACGTGAACGGCGACGACCCCGAGGCCGTCGCCCGCGTCGCCGAACTCGCCTTCGCGTACCGCGAGGAGTTCCACCGCGACGTCGTGATCGACCTGATCTGCTACCGCCGCCGTGGGCACAACGAGGGCGACGACCCCTCGATGACGCAGCCGCTGATGTACAACCTCATCGAGGCGAAGCGCTCCGTCCGCACGCTGTACACCGAGGCCCTCGTCGGCCGTGGTGACATCACGCAAGAGGAGTACGACGAGGCGCACCGCGACTTCCAGGACCGCCTGGAACGCGCCTTCGCCGAGACGCACGAGGCACAGACCGGCACCATCCCGGTCATCGAGGTCGACGACGACGGTGCGGTGCAGGGGCTCGAACGCCCGGCCGCACAGCGCGACGACTCCGAGGTCGAGGTGCACGAGACCGCCGTCTCCGAAGAACTCGTCCGGGCGATCGGCGACGCGCACAGCAACCCGCCCGCCGGGTTCTCCATCCACCCGAAGCTGCAGCAGCTGCTGACCAAGCGCACCGAGATGACGCGCAACGGCGGCATCGACTGGGCGATGGCCGAGCTCATGGCGATCGGCTCGATCCTGGTCGAGGGCAAGCCCGTCCGCCTCGCCGGACAGGACGCCCGACGCGGCACGTTCGTCCAGCGCCAGTCGGTGTTCCACGACCGGGTGAACGGCCAGGAATGGCTGCCGCTGTCGAACCTCACCGAGGACCAGGCCCGGTTCTACGTGTACGACTCGTTGCTGAGCGAGTACGCGGCGATGGCCTTCGAGTACGGCTACTCGGTGGAGCGTCCCGAGTCCCTCGTGCTCTGGGAGGCGCAGTTCGGCGACTTCGCGAACGGCGCCCAGATCGTCATCGACGAGTTCATCTCGTCCGCTGAGCAGAAGTGGGGGCAGCGCTCCGGCCTCGTCCTGCTGCTGCCGCACGGGTACGAGGGTCAGGGGCCGGACCACTCGTCGGCACGCATCGAGCGCTACCTGCAGCTGTGCGCCGAGGACAACATGATCGTCGCGCGCCCGTCGACCCCGGCGTCGTACTTCCATCTGCTCCGCCGGCAGGCCTGGGCCCGTCCGCAGAAGCCGCTCGTCGTGTTCTCCCCGAAGGCGATGCTCCGGCTCCGCCAGGCGACGAGCGCGGTCGAGGACTTCACGACCGGAACGTTCGAGCCCGTGCTGGACGACGCGCGGATCACCGACAAGAGCGCCGTGCGTCGCGTGGTGCTGCACTCCGGCAAGGTGCACCACGACCTGCGTGCCGAGGTCGACAAGCGCGGCGTCACCGACGTCGCACTCGTCCGCCTCGAGCAGCTCGCCCCGCTCCCCCTCGACCGCATCCTCGAGGTCCTGGCGGGCTACCCGGACGCCGACGTCGTGTGGGCACAGGAGGAGCCGGAGAACCAGGGCGCCTGGCCGTTCGTCTGCATGAACCTGTCGCCGCACCTGGGCGGTCGCCCGTTGTCCGTCGCGGCCCGCTCGGCGAGTGCCGCACCGGCCACGGGGTCCTCGAAGCGCTCCGCGCAGGAGGCCGCCGACGTCATCGACACGGCGCTGAGCGCGTCGGCCTAGTCACGGGAAGCGCCCCGTGCGGGAGTCCGAGGGACTCCTGCACGGGGCGCTTCGACGTTCGCCAGGAAGGTGGCGCTACGCGATCTTCGTGTACCGCACCCCGGCGTCGTGGTAGCCGCGCTTCTGGTAGAACCGGTGCGCGCTGTCCGTCGCGGCCGCACTGACGGCGCTGAGGCGACGGGCGCCCTGCTCGACCGCCCATGCTTCGAACGTGCCGATGAGCGCCGAACCGGTGCCGAGCCTCCTGGCCGTGTCGTCGACGACCAGCAGCAGCAGCTGCGCCGTCGGCTCGTCGCTGGCGTACGCCCACGTGACCTGGGCGCCGGCGACGGCGACGACCCGGCCGTCGTCACCGCGGACCACCCACGTGCGGTGCCCGGCTTCGGGGGTGAGCCGGTCGAGGCGGGCGCGCATCGACGCATCGTCGACGTCGTGACCGAGCAGGCGGACGAGGGCGGCGACGTCGGCGACGTCCGTGTCGGACCAGGTGGTGGTCGACTCGACGGAGAGGGTCATGTCGGCCAACCTACCCGGGCCGTCGGTCGTGTTGCGACGGGGTTCCATAACAACTGATATTCATATACTCTGCTGTCATATCACCCGCCGGGTGAACCGACCGACAGGACAGCCATGCACATCACCTCCCGCCACGGCCGCACGGCCGCCTGGATCGCCTTCCCGCTCGCCGTCGTCGCGAGCGGTGCCCTCATCGCAACCGCCTCGTACGCCGCCTTCTCGAGCAGCACCGACAACGCCGCGAACAGCTGGCGCACCGGTGCCGTCTCCCTCACCGACGACGACCAGGGCGTCGCGATGTTCGACGTCGACGACCTGGTTCCGGGGTCCGCAGGCTCGAACTGCATCACGGTGACGGCGAACACCACCAACGCCTCGACCGTGAAGCTCTACGCCGCAGACGCGACCGACGCCGACTCCCTCGCCGAGCACCTCGGGCTGACGGTCGAGCGCGGCAGCCTCGGCACCGCGGGCGACTGCAGCACCTTCACGGGGACGACCGTGCACGACGGGACGCTCGCCGACCTCATGGCGTCCGAGTCCTTCGGCACCGGCGTCGACGCATGGAAGCCCACGACGGGCACGGCGAGCACGACCTACCGGTTCAGCTACGACCTGAGCGAGGGCGCGCCGAACACCGCGCAGTCGTCCGAGGCCGGCACCACGTTCGTGTGGGAAGCGCAGACCGACTGATCCCCGTCCCGATCCGTCCCACCAGAACCGTCCGACCCGCCCCGAGCTAACGCCCCCAATAGAACCTAGCACAAGACGCGGACCCATCAGCCATGACATCGGGCTGCGCCTCTCG
>NZ_QKTB01000028.1:0-38688 GCF_003234405.1 Curtobacterium sp. MCLR17_045 | reverse complement strand
GCCCAGGTCCCCCGCACCCCGGTGACGTCGTGCGCCCCGGTGACGCCGTAGTACTCGCGCCGGCCGTTGCCCGCCGAGCCCGCGGTACCGGACCCGGGCGCGAGCAGCCGTGCCACGGGGTCGATCGCGGCGAGCCAGCGCGGGTCGCGGGCGATCGGCTTCGGGACGATGCGCAGGATCCGGCCGAGCGGCGAGATGCCGCCGACGTCGATCGAGGCCTGCAGTGCCCCGGCGGACAGCTCGAGCCCGCTGGCGGTGCGGCGGGCGCGGACGTCGACGACCGAGACGGTGTCGAAGCGGTAGGTGCCGGAGACGTACGCGGCGACGATCTCGTCGGGCGCGAGCAGCACGCTGGAGCCGTCGGGGAGTTCGAGGAACACGTCCGTGAACGGCCCGAACGGCGAGCGGTCCCACATGCCGACGACGATCCGGACGCCCGAGGTGGTGCCGACGCCCATGATCCGGCCGCGGAACCGGCGTTCGACGGCGGAGCCTGCGGCGTGACCAGCAGCGGGACCGGAGGCGTGGTCGGGGCGTGACGACATGCCCTGGACCGTACCCGCGGCCCCCGTGAGCCGATCTCGGCGGCCGCCCCGGGCCTCCCGGCCGTCACCCGCGCGCCCGCACGGACCGGAACCTGAACGCAAAACACCGGTGTCCACGCTCCGAACACCCGCGAAGGGGGGTGTGGAGCGCGAACACCGGTGTTTTGCGGACCGGACCGGACCGGACCCGGACGGGCCAGCGACCGTCAGGCGACGGGGACGGGCTGCGCCAGCAGCTCGCGCACGCGGGGCGCGACCTCGGTGCCGTAGAGCTCGATCGAGCGCATCATGTCGGCGTGCGGCAGGCGACCCGTGGCGTACCGCATGTCGAAGCGCGAGGCGCCGAGGATCCGCATGTTGCGCGCGACCTTCCGGGCGACGGTCTCCGGGGAGCCGACGTAGAGCGAACCGCCGGCCGACAGGCTCGCGCGGTACCCGGCGGCGTCGAGGGGCGGCCAGCCGCGCTCCCGGCCGAGCTGGTCGGTGACGGCCTTGTGGTACGGCCAGTAGCGCTCGGCCGCCTCTTCGTCGGTGGCGGCCACGAAGCCCGGCGAGTGCATCGCGATGGGCTGCTGCGGCAGGTCGAGCTGCGCGAGGGCCTGGCGGTACAGGCGCGAGAACGGGGCGAACTGGGCCGGCTGCCCGCCGATGATGGCGAGGAACAGCGGCAGGCCGTACGACGCGGCGCGGATGACCGACTGTGGGGAGCCGCCGACGCCGATCCAGGTCGGGATGGCACCGTGCTCGAGCTTCGGGAAGACGTCCTGGTCGACCAGACCCGCACGCTTCGTGCCGGACCAGGTGACGGCGTCGCCGCCGCGCAGGGCCGACCAGAGCTGGAGCTTCTCCTCGAACAGGACCTCGTAGTCGCTCAGCTCGTAGCCGAACAGGGGGAACGACTCGGTGAAGGAGCCACGCCCCAGGATGACCTCGGCGCGACCGTTCGACAGGGCGTCGACGGTGGCGAAGCGCTCGTACACGCGGACGGGGTCGTCGGAGGACAACACGGTGACCGCGGAGCCCATCCGGATGCGCTCGGTGCTGGCGGCGATCGCGGCGAGGACGACCTCGGGGGCGCTCACGACGAAGTCGGCTCGGTGGTGCTCCCCGACGCCGATGAAGTCGACGCCGACCTGGTCGGCGAGGACGGCCTGGTCGACGACGTCGCGGATGCTCTGCGCGTCGGACTGCAGGCTGCCGTCGGCGCGCTCGGTGACGTCACCGAAGGTGTCGAGGCCGAGCTGCAGCGGTCCGATCCGGTCGGGTGCGGGCGGCGGGACGTCCGAGGGACGGTCGGTGCCGAATGCGTTGCTCATGGTGTCCTCCTGGTCGCACTTCCATGCGTTTGCATCAACATAGCACGGCCGCGGCGTGCGCGCACCGGGCCCGGACCGGGGTCGGCCAGCCCGCACGAGTACGGTCACCCGCATGCCGAACCTCCCCGACCAGACCGGACGCCGCATCGTCGTCACCGGGTCCAACAGCGGCACCGGACAGGAGGCCGCCCTGCGCCTCGCCGGAGCAGGCGCCAGTGTCGTGCTCGCCGTCCGCAACACCGAGAAGGGCGAGACCGCCGCAGCCGGCATCCGCGCCGCCCACCCCGCAGCCGACGTGGAGGTCCGCGAACTCGACCTCGCCGACCTGGCGAGCGTCCGCCGCTTCGCCGGCGGCGTCGTCGACGAGGAACGTCCGATCGACGTCCTGGTCAACAACGCCGGTGTGATGGCCCCGCCGGAGCGCTTCGAGACCGTCGACGGCTTCGAGCTGCAGTTCGGCACGAACTTCCTCGGCCCGTTCGCCCTGACGAACCTGCTGCTGCCGTCGCTGCTGCGTGCGCGCACGCCCCTCGCCGGCGGCCCCCTGGCCGAGGCACCCCGGGTCGTCACGATGTCGAGCCTCGCCGCGATCCCCGGTCGGATCCGCTTCGCCGACCTGCAGTGGGAGCGCGGCTACAACGGCTGGCGCGCCTACGCGCAGTCGAAGCTCGCCGACCTGCTGCTCGCACTGCACCTGCACCGCCTGACGGTCGAGGCCGACGTGCCCCTGGTCAGCACCGCCGCCCACCCCGGCTACACCCGGACGAACCTGCAGGCCGCGGGACGCTCACTCGGTCGGTCGAAGCCGGTGCGGTCGAGCAACCGCGCCCTGCCGTTCACCCAGGCCGTCGAGCAGGGCACCGAGCCGCTGCTGTACGCGGCGGTCGGGCCGAACGCCGTGGGCGGCGCGTACTACGGCCCCTCGGGTCCGTTCGGCATGACCGGTCCGACCACCACCGTGTCGATCCCCGGGTCCGCGCGGAGTGCCGACCTCGCCCGCTCGCTCTGGGCCGTCGCCGAGGACCTCACCGGGACGCGCCCGCCGCTCTAGCCGAGACGCCGGCGTCTCGCCAGGACGCCTCCAGCTCCACGAGACGCCGCCGAATCCGGGGGCGTCTCGTGCACGTGGCGGCGTCGGACGGGCACGCCGGCGTCTCGCGCGCTCGAGAACGCGGGGACAGGCGGACGGGAGGCCCGTGGTCACTCCACCACGGGCCTCCCGTCCGGTGGTGGGGAGCGCACGCTGCACGCCGGCGTCATCTCGAGGCGCCCTGAAACGCACGAGACGCCGCCGTGTTCGGCGGCGTCTCGGCGAGACACCGGCGTCTCGCGACGGACGCGGGCGCGGAGCGCGGCCGGGAGGCCCGGGTCGGGTCCGGCGTCAGGCGCGGTGCAGCTCCACCGACCCGTCCAGCTTCCCGGGTTCGGTCAGGCGGGCGTGCTGCAGGACGGTGCGGCCCGGCGCGATCGCCGCGGCGACGATCGACAGGGTCGTCATGTGCCCCTCGGCCTCGTGCACGTCGCGGAGGATCGCGTCGGGGTGGTCGCTCGGCAGCGCCGCGGACTCCGCCAGCACGCCGAACCAGCCACCCCAGCCGTCCCCGGCGTCGCCACCGGAGTCCACGGTGCGGAGTTCGTCGAACGGGCCGAGCACCGGCGGGCCAGCCGGGGCGTCGACGGCGCGGAAGGCCTCGAGCCACCGACCGATGCGCGGCGCCGCGGGGTCGTCGACCGCACCGTGCGTGACCATGTGGACGCCGGGGCCGAGGTCGGTGGTGCGGACCTGTTCGCCGTCCCAGGTCAGCACCGAGGCGCCCTCAGCCGTGGCGCGCACCAGGTTGAAGGCCCGGGTGGTCGGCAGGGTGCCGTCGTGTCCGGGCAGCCGGTCGTCGGCGACGGCATCCACCGGCACCACGCCGCGGGTCGTCCACGTGCCGTCGACGCTCGTCACGGGTTCGGCGCGGTTGAGCACCACGGCCAGGCCGGCGCGGTCGGACGCGGCGAGCCACGCACCACCGGCGGAGCGGTCACGGACACCACGGAGGTCCGGGTCGCGGTCCGGCCACCAGGCAGCGGGCGGGTCCCACGGGCGCTCGGGCGACTCGTCCCGCAGGGCGAGCACGGTGACGGGCCACGCGGACCCGGGGTCGACGCGGACGACGACGGTGCACATGCCGTCGATCCTCGCACGTGGCCCCGGTAGCGTGAGCCAGGTGAACGCAGCAGCAGAGCGCGCCCTGACCGTCATCGTGGGGATCACCGGGGGCATCGCCGCCTACAAGGCCGTCGGGGTCGTCCGCGACCTCGTCAAGCGCGGCCACGACGTGCACGTCGTCCCGACCGAGGGCGCCCTGCGCTTCGTCGGACTGCCGACGCTCGAGGCCCTCAGCCGCAACCCCGTCACCACGAGCGTGTGGGACGACGTCGCCGAGGTGCGCCACGTCGCGCTCGGTCGCCGCGCCGACCTGGTCGTCATCGCACCAGCCACCGCCGACTCGTTGGCGCGGATGGCGCACGGCCTGGCGAGCGACCTGCTCGGCACGACGCTGCTCGCGACCGAGGCACCCGTGGTGGTCGCCCCGGCGATGCACCCGCAGATGTGGGAGCACCCCGCGACCCGTGCGAACGTCGCCACGCTGCGTGACCGCGGCGTCCACCTGGTCGGCCCGGTCGTCGGCGCGCTCACCGGCGACGACGCGGGCATCGGTCGGATGGCGGAGCCCGAGGACATCGTCGCCGCAGCGCTCGCCGTGCTCGACGAGCACCCCGCACCGGCCGGCCGCCGCAGTGCGGACACCGGCACCGCGTCCAGCACCGGAGCCCGTGGTGAACAGGGCGACCTGGCCGGCGTCCGTGTCGTCGTCAGCGCGGGCGGCACCCGCGAGCCCTTCGACCCGGTGCGGTTCGTCGGCAACCGCTCGAGCGGCCGTCAGGGCATCGCGATCGCCGCCGACGCCGTCCGTCGTGGCGCGTCCGTGACCCTCGTCGCCGCGAACGTCGAGGGCTCGCTGACCGCTGGACTGGACGCGACCGTGGTGCCCGTCGGGTCCGCGCTCGAACTCGCCGAGGCCGTGCACGCCGCCGCCACCGAAGCGGACGTCGTCGTGATGACCGCCGCCGTCGCCGACTACCGTCCGGCCGAGGTGCTCACCGAGAAGCTCAAGAAGGACGCGCAGGGCGAGCGCATGACGCTCGAGCTGGTGCGGAACCCGGACGTGCTCGCCGACCTCGTGGCGGCGCGGCGGACCGGGCAGATCATCGTCGGGTTCGCTGCCGAGACCGAGCCCGACCGCGACGCGCGGATCGAGCTCGGGCGCGCCAAGATCAGCCGGAAGCCGGCGGACCTGCTCGTCGTGAACCACGTCGGCTGGTCGGCCGGCTTCGAGCGCGAGGAGAACGCGATCGAGGTCCTGGTGCCCGGTGGCGAGGTGGTCCGCGAGACCTCCGGCACGAAGGCCGAGGTGGCGACGGCGGTCCTCGACCTCGTCGCGACCGCACTGACGTGAATGCGCACTGCAGTGGATGTGCACTGACGTGAATGCACACTGACGTGAGCAGCGTCTCCGGCTGCTTCCGAGGACGAGCGGGCACGATGGGGCGCATGCGACGACGTGAGCGGATCCGACGTGCCAACCGCACGGCCACCATCCTGGCTGTGATCCTCGGCGGAGCCGGGATCACCCACTTCCTACGCCCGCGCCACTACGACCGGATCGTGCCGGACGCGCTGCCCCCGCGGCTGACCACGCTGGCCTCCGGGGTGGCCGAGCTGGGCATCGCCGCCGGGCTCGCGTTCCCCGCCACCCGCCGCGCCTCGGGGTGGGCGGCCGCGGCGCTGTTCGCGGCGGTGTTCCCGGCGAACGTCAAGATGGCGAACGACCTGCTCGACCATCCCCGCTCGAGCCGGGCGATGCGGCTGATCGGGGTCCTGCGGCTCCCCCTGCAGCTGCCGCTGGTCCTCTGGAGCATGCGCGTCGGTCGGCACGCACCCAAGCCGTGACCCAGCCGTCGTGGACCCGGGCGGCGGTGCCGCTGCTGCACCGCCCGGTCACCCAACACGCCTGGGAGGACATCGTGTTCGCGCACTGGCGGCACGACCCGGCGTCGTTGCAGCGGCTCGTCCCCCGCGGGACCCGTCCGGACGTGGTCGACGGCAGCGCCTGGGTGGGGCTGTCGGCGTACGTGTTCCGGGAGACCCGGGTGCCGCCGTTCCCCTCTGCCGGGCGACTCGGCACCATGACCGAGGTCACGATCGAGGTCCTCACGGTGGACGACCAGGGTCGGCGCGGGGTGACCTACCGCACGGTCGACACCGCGAACGTGCCCGCCATCGTGGCCGCGCACGCACTGCTCGGCGTGCCGTACACGTTCGCGCACGCACGTTCCCGTCGCCGCGGTGACGCGGTGGCGCACCGGTCCGTCCGGCACCCGACCCGTGCGCTGCACCCGGTGCGGTGGGCGCGGTCGCTCCGGCAGGAACGCCCGACCGGTGCGGTGCGGCCGAAGCACGCGGCCTCGGTGCGGGTGACCGCCGGCGAGGTCGTCGACACCCCGCTGGCCGCCGAGCTCACCACCCGCGCCGGCATCCACGCGCGGTACCTGGCGCAGACCCTGTTCTGGCAGCGACAGCACCCGGTGCTCACCACCCGTTCGGCCACGCTCGACCGACTCGAGGGCGACCTGCCCGACGCCGTCGGCATGCCCGGACTGTTCGACCGGGCGCCGGACTCCCTGCTCGTGGTCGACGGCACGACCGTCCGGTACGGCTGGGGCGGGGTCGTCCGGTGACGGACGCACAGCCGCACGCACAGGCCGACGACCCGTTCGACCTCGACCGCTTCGTCCGGGCCCAGCAGGGTGTGTACGACGTCGCACTCGACGAACTCCGTCGGGGCCGGAAGTCGTCGCACTGGATGTGGTTCGTGTTCCCGCAGCTGCCCGGTCTGGGGCGGAGCGCCACGGCCGTGCGCTACGCGATCACCGGCGTGGTCGAAGCCCGCGCCTACCTGACGCACCCGGTGCTCGGGCCCCGTCTGCTCACGGCGACCGACGTCGCACGCGACGCCCCCGCCCGCTCCGCCGACGCCCTGCTCGGCGGCGTCGACGCGGTGAAGCTCCGGTCGTCGATGACGCTGTTCGCCCGGGCCGCGACCGACCCGCAGCCGTTCGTCGCCGTGCTGGACCGCTGGTACGACGGCGACGAGGACCCGGCCACGCTCCGCTTGCTCGGAGAGCGCTCGGAACGCGATTGACGCACGCGACGCACGACGCGTGTCACCGGCATCTGAACGTCGACACTGACACGCGCTGAGCCGACCGCAACGCCGTTGTCATATCAGGTACGGTGATGCGAGCACGTGCGATGTCGACCGTGCCCGTTCGCCCGGCGCCCCGACGCCGCCGCCCCCGAAGGAGAACGCATGCCGGTCCCCCGCAGCGCCCCGACCGAGCACCAGCTGCTCCGTGACACCGTCCGCCACAAGATCCACGACGCGATCATGGACGGCACGCTCCTGCCCGGGGAACGGCTGAACGACGACGAGCTCATCTCGTGGCTCGGCGTCTCCCGGACACCCATCCGCGAGGCCCTGAGCCAGCTGTCCCGCGCCGGCCTGATCGAGATGGCCCCGAACCGGTACACCCGCGTCACCACGCCGGACCCCGCCGAGGTCATCGAAGCGATGCAGACCCTCGGCGTGCTGTTCGGCGGCGTGGTCCGGCTCGCGGTCCCGCGCCTCGGTTCGGCGAGCCGGAAGAAGATCCTGGCCCAGCTCGACAAGACGATCACCGAGCTCGAGGCCCACGAGGTCGCCGCCGTCAACCACGACGCCCTCGACGTCTTCGCCCTGTACGTCGCCGAGTGCGGCAACGAGAACCTGCAGCGCGTCTGCCGCGACACGATGGACGGCCTGGCGTTCCGGCTGCGACTGCCGAACCTCGACGAACTGGTCGACTGGGACCGGATGACCGAGGACTTCCGGCGGCTCCGGGCGGCGACGGAATCCGGCGACAACGTCACGGCCGAGCTCGCGACCGAGGCGATCCACCAGCTGCCGGGCGAGAAGCACTGAGTCCACCTGTACCCCCGTACAGGAATCGCCCATCTCGCCCACGCGAGGCGGGCGGTCGACGTTCCACGGGCCTCCCGGTCAGTGGCCCGGCCACGCGCGTGACGCTCCCAGTCCCGGGGCCGCGCGGACCGATAGCATCGCTGGCGACCACCTGAACCAGGCACCCGGAGCAGCACATGAACCCCCGCCCGACGGACCGTACCGAGGTCGCCGCACGCCTGGCCGCCGCGGTCGGTCGGATCAACCGACGGGCCCGCACCGACTCGGCCTCGCTCGGGTACGGCATCGTGTCGGCGCTCGCGTCGATCCAGCGGCACGGACCCCTGCGCCCCGGCGACCTGTCGCGGATCGAGGTGGTCACGAAGCCCACGATGACCCGCATCCTGACCGAGCTCGAGCAGCGCGGCTTCATCCAGCGCGAGGCCGACCCGCGCGACGGCCGGGCGTTCATGGTGACGGCCACGCCGGAGGGCATCGAAGCGGTCGAGCAGGCCCGCGCGAACCGCACCGGGATCGTCGCCGAACTCATCGCCGAGCTCGACGAGTCGGACGTCCAGGCGATCGCCGGTGCCCTGGCCGCGCTCGAGCGTGTCGCCCAGGGCGAGCACGCCCAGGAACCTCACACCTTCTAGGCCCCGCACGACCGTTACCGAACCGTTACCAAGCGGTGGACGGACCGTTCTGCCAGCGTTCCTGGACGCGCTGCCCAGTCTGACCGGTCATGGTGTCGGCTCCGCCTGACCGCAGCCACCCCACGGCTGCTCCCGGCGGACGGACGGGCCCCACACCACCGTCCGGTCCTCACCGGCTCGAGGACTCCTCGTCGTCGCCGACGGTGTCACCGACACCGCCAGCCTCCGGCGTGCCCCACGACCTCGGTCGCGCGAGCAGGAGTCCCTCCCCCACCGAGCCGCCGACCTGCGGAACCGATGCGACACACCCCTGAGCTCCCCACCACGACGGCCTCGACCCGACGTGAAGCCCTGAACACCCCCACCCGCCGGATGCGCCGGGCCCTGCGGCACCGCGCGACGCTGATCGCCGGCGGCGCGGCGGTCCTCGCCGTCGCCGGTGGCGCCCTGACCGTCGGCACGCAGCCCGCCATCGGCGAGGCCCTCGGCATGCCGACCGGTACCCCGAGCGCCTCGGCGACCGCGGAGCCCGCTCTGCGCGGCACCGCGCTCGACCGCGCCCAGGCCGCCGCCACGATCACCACGGCGAAGACCGTCATGCAGACCGCGAACCACAAGGTCGACACCTCGGCGCTCGAACAGCGCGTCGACGCGCTGAGCGACTACCCGGACCTGTCCGGCGCTGCGCTGACGAACCGCATCTCGACGACGGTCGCGTCGACCACGGACGTCGCCCAGGCCAGCGCCACGCAGGACAAGCGGGACGTCGACGCGAAGGCCGCGGCCGCAGCGAAGGCCGCAGCCGAGCGGAAGGCTGCCGCCGAGGCAGCGGAGGCCGCCCGGAAGCTCGCCGCCGGCAACACCGTCGCCGGCGCCAAGGCCACGGCGAGCTCGCTCGCGTCGTCGGAGTACGGCTGGGGTGCCGACCAGTTCCAGTGCCTGGACAACCTGTGGACCAAGGAGTCCGGCTGGAACTACCAGGCCGTCAACGCGAACGGCGGCGCGACCGGCATCCCGCAGGCGCTCCCCGGCTCGAAGATGGCCACGATCGCCGCGGACTGGCGCACCAACGCCACCACCCAGATCACCTGGGGCCTGCAGTACATCAGCTCGGCGTACGGCACCCCGTGCGCGGCGTGGGGGCACTCGCAGGCGAACAACTTCTACTGATCGGCGCGGGTCGCGACGGCGACCGGCAGACGGACGGGAGGCCCGTGGCGGATCCGCCACGGGCCTCCCGTCCGTTGCGTGGTCGCGGTCAGCCCACCCGTGCGACGCGTACGTCGGCGCGGGTGGGCAACGGACCCGCCCGTCGCGCCGCTCCTCGCGCCTGCTCCTCAGAGTGACCGGCGGAGGACGACGGACGCCTCGGGGGTGTTCACCTGGAACGCGAAGGTCTCCTCGACGTACATCGTGACGTCGACGCCGTCGTGGCCCAGGTAGCCGAGGGCCAGGTCCTCGCCGACGGTGAACACGAAGTCCCCGCCGCGCTGACTGATCAGCAGCGACTCGTCGATGCCGGGCGCCCGCTCGACCCGACCGCCGGTGATGCCCTCGAGCTGCTCACGCAGGGGCGTGCCGGCATCGTCGGTCTCGACGATGTCCGCCCAGTCACGGGGGCTGCACGCCAGGGCGTACGGCCCGGCGACCCCGACGTCGCGGAGTGCGGCGACCGCAGTGGTGACCGCGGCCCGGAACGACGCCGGCGAGCCGTCGTGCGACTGTGCGGGCTGGGTCGACGCCTGGCCGGCCCCGGTGATGCCGCCCTCCGGCCACCCGCGCAGCGTCGCCCGGTTCTCGTGGGCCGCGAGCCGCAGCACGGCCGCGTCGAGGTCGCCCAGGTCGACGTCGGTGGCGCCGCGGGAGGAGTCCACGAGCTCTTCGAGCGCGACGGTGAAGGTCGCACGGACCTCGCAGAGCGGCAGGACCCTGCGGCGCCGTGCGGTGATGCCGTCGGCGACCCCGCCGGTCACCGCGTCGGTGCGGCCGAGGTCGACCGAGGACCACTGCCAGCCGCGCGGGCCGTCGAAGTCGACGATGCGCCGCGCGGCGAGCGCCGGGACCAGCCGGTCACGGGCCTCGGCGTCGAGCACCGCCCAGGTGTCGTCGCCGAACGGTGCGAGTTCGCGGAGGAGGTGGTTCATGGCGTGTGCCCTTCCGTGCTGCGGAGTGAACCGATGCCGAGACCGGGACCGGTGGCGTCGGGAGCCGCCACCACGGACGGCGACGGCGGTGCCGCGAGCGCGGCGAGGTCCACCAGACGATCGCGTGCGGGGGCGAAGAACGTCGCTCCGGTGACCGCGCGCGAGAAGTCGAGCAGCCGGTCGTACGTCCCGGGAGGATCGCCGACGAACATCCGTTCCAGCATCCGTTCGAGCACCCAGAGCTCACCGCTGTAGCCGATGAAGTAGGTGCCGTACTCCCCGCTGCCGGGTCGACCGAAGGGCATGTTGTCGCGGAGGACGTCGTGCTCGACCCCGTCGTCGTCGACGATGGTCGCGAGCGACTTGTGCGAGGGCCGGACCTCGGTGGCACTGTCCCGCTCCACGTTGTCCGACTTCGACCGGCCGATGATGCGTTCCTGCGCGTCCGTCCCGAGGGCGTTCCACGCCGCCAGGTCGTGCAGGTACTTCTGGACGACGACGTAGCTGCCACCGGCCCAGTCCGGGTCGTCCGCACCGATGAGTGCGGAGGCTGCCAGGTCCTGCGCGACCGGGTTCGCCGTGCCGTCCACGAAGCCGAGCAGGTCGCGGGTGTCGAAGTACCGGAAGCCACTGACCTCGTCGACCACGGTGACGTGGTCCCCGAGCGCGGCGAGCAGCAGGCGTTCGAACTCGAAGCAGACGTCGGTGCGTTCACCCCGGATGTGGAAGAGCAGGTCTCCTCCGGTGGACGGCGCCGAGTGGACCGGCCCGGTCAGGGCGGGGAACGGGTGCAGCGCGTCCGGGCGGGCGTGCGGCGAGAACCGGTCCCACGCCACCGCCCCGATGCCGACGACGCAGGACAGGTGCGCGTCGAGGTCGCGGAACCCGACCGTCTTCAGCAGGCCGTCGAGGTCGCTGAGGACGTCGCGGACGGCATCGAGGGCGTCGTCGTCCGGCCCGACGTCGAGGGTCAGGAACACCGCCGAACGGGACAGCGGTGCGTCGACGCTCTGCGCGTCGATGGGGACGCGGCTGCCCGGTGCGCCGGGCATCAGGGTGCGCCGTGGACGGTGGCCATGGTGTCCGCCTTTCCTCCGCAGCCGTCCTGACGGTGCGGTTCGGTGCCGTGGGGTGTCTCCCGTCGAGCATCGCCACCCGGCACCCCGTCACGCCTGAGTCGGATGACCCGCTCCGCAAGGGGGGATGCCCGCGCGACCACGGGGTGATGTGGGGACCGCGTCGTCGTCGCTAGCGTCCGGAGCAGCCGCCACGGGCCTCCCGGGCGGCGGACGACCGACGATCCAGGAGCGACGATGACGATCAGCATCTCGGACGCACGACCGGCGCACGACGACGGCATCGGGCGAGCGCTGCGCTCGCCGTCCGGCGGCACCGATCCCTTCGTGGTCGTCACCGGACCGGACGCGTCCGCCCGGGCGCGGGCGCTCGCGGACGTCGCCGACGCTGCCCGGGCGGACGGGAACACGGTCGTCCGGTGGCGTGCGGTGGGCGGTGACCCCGTCATCGAGGCCGCGTCGCTGGCCCCGTGGCTCGCCCTCGTCCGGGCGCACGACGCCAGGGCACCGGGGGCCACCCGCAGCGTCGTGCTCGTCGAGGACTTCGACGCGCTCCACGAGGACGCCAGGACCGTGCTGCACGATCTGCTCGCCGCACTGGCGCGGGACATCGGGACGGTCGTGGTGGTCGCCGTGCGCGAGGGCCAGGCCTTGGCGGGATCGGGCACCCGGCTGCCGTCGACCGACGTCTCCGTCACGGTCACGGCCGCCTTCACCGGGGACTTCGGTCTCGTCGACACCGAGGCCGAACGGGCCGTCCGCCGGGGCACCCGACCCGATCCGTCGCTGGTGGCGGCGGTCGAGTTCGTCCGGGCGGTCCGGTCCGGTGACGTGCACGCCGGTAGGCGGAGCGTCCTGGCCGCGCTCGGGGAGTCCGACCGGGCGGGCGCCGACGACGTCCTGGTCGCGACGCTGCACGTGCTCTGCTACCTCGGCGGGCACGACTCCTGGTGGGACGAGGCGCTGGCGCTGACCGCCGACCTCGACCTCGACCCGGTGCTGCGGCTCGCCGAGGACTGCGTGGACGGCTCCGGCCGGACCGAGCACGAGCGTGCCGCGCTGTACCGCGAGGTGCAGGCATCGGTTGCCGACGCGCGGCCCTGGAAGGCCGTGGCACTGCACATCGCGTGGACGCTGCTCGACTCGACGGATCCGCGCCGGGACCACATGGAGACGGCGCTCCGACGGACGGGCGACGCCGGGCTCCTCGGCTACTTCAGCTCGTGCCGTGCCGCCGTGACGCACTACCAGGCGGGGCGGCTCGACGCGGCGCGGGCGGCGTTCGACCACGTGCACCGAGCGGCCGAGCGCTGGCAGGCCGGGACGCTCGTCGCGCTGACGGAGGCGCTGCAGGCCCTGGTGCTCTCCGTGCAGGGCGAGCCGGAGCAGGCGGCACGGAAGGCCGACCGCGCAGCACGGTGGGCGGCGCAGCACGGCACGCCGCTGGTCGCCCGGGCTGCGGAGCACGCCCGCTCCGCGCTCGACGTCGCGACGGGACGGTTCGAGGAGGCCTACAGCCGCTCGGCGACGCGATCGGGCAGGGCGGGGCGGTGGCTCGAGAGCAGCTACGGACCGATCGAGCTGCTCGACGCGGTGGAGTCGGCTGCGCGGCTCCGCCTGGCCGACCACGGTGTCGCGCTGGTGGCCCGGGCGGAACGGGCGTTCACCGACCAGCCGACCCCGCGCCGCTCCCTGGTGCTGCTCGCCTGCCGAGCGGTCGTCGACGAGACGCACGGTGCCCGCGCCCTCTTCGAGGACGCGCTGGCCAGCGTCGACGGCGACGTCTCGCCGTTCGAGGTGGCCCGCGTCCGCCTGGCCTACGGCGAGTGGTTGCGTCGTGGGATGCACGCCCTGGAGGCCCGGGGCCAGTTCCGGATGGCGGCGCGCGCCTTCGAGGTGCTCGGTGCCGGTGACTGGCAGGCCCGCGCGGAACGCGAGCTGCGCGCAGCCGGTGCTGCCCGTCCGCTGCCGACGGCGCTGGAGGCGGTCGACCTGAGCGAACAGGAGCGCCGTGTGGCGTCCCTCGCCGCGGCCGGGCTGACCAACAAGCAGATCGCCGGGCAGCTGTACCTCTCGCCGCGCACCGTGAGCGGGCACCTGTACCGGCTGTTCCCGAAGCTCGGCGTGACGACGCGCGCCGGACTCCGGGATGCACTCCTGCGACTGGGAGGCGACGCGACGGGCGACGCCCGGACGTGACCCTGTCAGGGACACCCTCGCCGGCCGCCCGCCCCGTGGGCCCCGGATGCTCCCGCCGTCACCCGCGACACCCCGGACGGACGACCTGGGAACGTCACCGGAACCCGTCGCCGGGGTAACGGCAGGGCCCGTCGCGAGCCCGCGGTCCGTTCGTAGACTCCAGCCACCGACGAGGACTGGTGGCCGCCGTGTTGACGGACGAGGAGTTGCTCCCCCGCGGAGACGAGGTCTCCGTGCCGGTGTCCGCCGTGCCACGGAGCGGGCTGCCCATCCGTGGCCGGAGCGTCGAGCAGGCAGTCGTTGCCGATGCCCTGGCCGGTCTGGCACGGGGCGCGGGTGACGTGCTCGTCGTCCGCGGCGCTGCGGGCGTCGGCAAGTCGCGTCTGCTCGAGGACGTCGTCGACCAGGCGACCGCGGCCGGCCTCCGCGTGGCCGTCGGTCGCACGGACCGCGACGCACGTCTGATCCCGCTCGCACCGATCATGGACGCGCTCGGCGCCGGGACCCGGCCGATCTCCGACCGTGTCCGGCTCAGCGCGGTGACGCTGGACCCGGAGGCGCGGTACTGGCTCCTCCAGCAGCTCCAGGACGACCTGGAGCGGGCCGCGGCGTCGAACGGCGTGGTGGTCGTCGTCGAGGACCTGCAGTGGTGCGACACGACGACCCTGGCGGTGCTCCGATCGCTGTCGCGCCGGCTCGCCGACGTCCCCGTGCTCTGGGTCGTCGCGGTCCGGACGGAACACCAGGACCCGCCGGTCACGGCGACCGTCGACGAGCTCGCCGCGACGGGACGGCTCGTCGACCTCGACCCGCTGGACGAACAGGCCACGGCCGCGATGATCGCCGACCTCATCGGCGCGACGCCGGACGGCTCGGTCCTCCGTGCGGCGCGCCGGACGGAGCACATCCCGATCCTCGTCGCCGAACTCGTCCGCGGGCTCGTCGACGAAGGCCTGCTGGCGATCGCGGACGGTGTCGCCACGATGCCGGGCGCCGCGCTGCCGGCGAGGTTCGGTGCGTCGATCCGCGAGGGCCTCCGACGCCTGTCGAAGCCCACGCAGCAGCTCGTGCAGGTCGGAGCGACCCTGGGACGCTCGTTCTCGGTGCGGTCGTTGTCGGCGATGCTCGACCAGCCGGTGCAGCGACTGCTCCCCGGGCTGCAGGAGGCGATCGAGGCGGGGGTGCTCGTCGACGACGGCACGGACCTGTCGTTCCGCCACGACGTCCTCCGCGAGGCGGCGGAGTCGATGATCCCCGCGGCCGTCCGCGACGACCTGCTCCGGCAAGCGGTGGACGAACTCCTGCGGCAGGGTGTCCCACCGGTCTCGATCGCCGCGCGCATCGCCGCGGTGGCGCAGCGCGGGGACGTCCGGGCCGCCGAGGTCCTGCGCACGGTGGCGATCGACCTCGCGAGCACGGATCCCACCGAGGCCGGCGCGCTCGCCCTCCGCGCCGCCGACCTCGCGCACGGCACCCCGGCGTTGCCCGGCGTCGTCGTCGACGTCCTGCCGCTGCTCTGGCACAGCGGTCGGACGGCCGAGGCCCGTGCGCTGCTCGACGACCTGCAGGGGCGCCTCGCTCCGGAGGACGACGCACGCCTGCACCTCACCCTGGCGCGGCTGCAGACCGAGGGCTCGACGCCGGATGCGCTGCGGACGGTCGAGTCCGCACTGGCCCTGCCCGGCGTGAGCGCCGGTGTGCGGTCCCGTCTGCTCGCCGTCCGCGCGCTGAACCTCGCCCAGGCGGGGCGGCACGCGGACCTCGCGACCGCGCTGCGGGAGGCCCGGGCGACGAGCGACGGTGACGCGGACCCGGTCGCCGTCGCCACCTTCGAGGCCAGCGCGTCCGTGCTCGCCTTCAACGAGGGCCGGTTCGCGGACGCGACGCAGGCGATCACGTCGGCGATGAGCCGGATCGCTGCCACCGGGGGCTCGTCGAGCACCTGGTTGCCCGAGGGGCTCTGGGTGGCGTTCCTCGCGGGTGCACTCGGCGACACCGAACGGGCAGGACGCATCGCCGAGGCGAACGCCATCGAGGCCCGGCGCAACCACCTGGCGCGCCCGACCGCCGCCTGGATGATGCTGCGCACGCGGGTGCTCTTCGACCAGGGCCGTCTGGAGGACGCCAAGACGTCGGCCGAGTCGGTCCTCGACCTGGCCGAGGACCTGGAGCTCGGTCAGTTCGCCGCGCTCACGGCCGGGACGGTCCTCTTCCGCGCGGCGCTGCTGCAGGGCGACCGCTCAGCGGCCGACAGGACGCGGCACTTCGCCGAGGCCCTGCACGCCGATCCGGCCTTCGCACGCTCCGGCTCGTGGCTGCTGGCGCTCGAAGCGGACGCACACGGCGACGTTCGGGCCGCCGTCGACCGCAGCGAGGTGGCGTGGCGGAGCCTGGAGGAGCCGATCGCGTCGATGTCGAGCCCGGCCGACTTCGCCGACGACGTCCACCTGGCGCGCATCGCGATCCGTGGAGGCCGACGGGACCGACTCGAGCGGATCGAACGGGTGGCGCGACTCCGGGCTGCGGCGAACCCGGACAACGACCTGTGCGGCGGGACCTGGCTGCACGTGCACGGACTCGTCCACGACTCCGTGGAGCACCTCGGCGCGGCGGTGGAGCGGCTGCGCCGGGTCGATCGCCGGCTCGTGCTGGCTGCGGCGCTCGAGGACCTCGGGAGCGCCCTGCGGCGGCGCTCCGTGCCCGCGGCCGTCGAGGTGTGGCGGGAGGCGACGGAGCTGTTCGACGACGCCGGTGCCCTGCGCGAGGCCGAACGGTCGCGGGGACACCTGCGGGGCGTCGGCGTGACCGTCCGGGCGGCCACCGCCGACCCCGCTGCGTCGGGCGCCTCGGGACTCCCGGGGCTCACCGCTCGCGAGGCCCAGGTCGTCGAACGGGTCGCCGCCGGCCTGACGACGCAACAGATCGCGTCCGACCTGTTCATCTCGACCCACACGGTGACGAGCCACGTCCGCCACGTCTACGCGAAGTGGGGCGTGGCCTCCCGCCGGGAGCTCGCGGCGCGGTTCCGGCAGCACCGCTCCGGCTGACCGCCGCTCGGGTCACACCGGTCCCCCGTCGAACCCGGCACCGAGCGCACGAACCGCCAGGTGCGGCGCGGTGGAGAAGCCGAGCTCGATCCGCCCGGAGAACCCCGCGAACCCGGCGAGCGCTCCGGCGCGGGTGCGGGTGGCGTCGAGGAACCCGAGGTGCAGGTCGGCACGGACCCCGCCCGGGCCCGGCGTCCGGAAGCCGACGAGACGCCCCGTCACCGCGCGGTGCACCGTCGTCCCGGTCGTGCTGTCCTCGGTCCGGACCTCGTCGAAGACGCCGTCGACCGAGACCGCCACCGCGAAGTCGCGCGGCGTCAGGACGGCGGCGATCCGGGCCTCCAGGTCGGCAACGGAGGCGACCGACGCGACCGTCACCACCAGGTCGGGCGAGAACGTCGAGACGACCGCGAACGCGACCGGGTCGGCCGCGTCCGCGACCGCTGCGGCGCCGTCCGGCAGCATCCGGAAGCACCGGCGGTCGAACACGACCAGGCCATCGGCGGTGCCGGTGCCGGTACCGGCGAGCGCGCCGAGCCCGAGGGTGCCGTGCCGACCGAGGTCCGCCACGGCGACCGGGACGTGGACGGCCGGTCGTCGGTGCCGAGGATCGTCGACGACCTGCCGCGCCCACGTGGCGAGGGTCGTCAAGGACGTGGTCCTGTCATCCGTCGTCTCCCGCACCACGCACTCCTCGTCCGGCCTCGGTTCGACCGTAGGAAGTCCGCCCGCGCGGTACCAGCGCCGTTTGACTCAAGCGCTCCGGTGGGTGCGCGGCGCACGGTTGGACCATGAGTGCACGCGCGACCATGGTCTCCCCGTCCGTCCCCCCGTCCGGCACGGGGTGCGTGGAGTGCGACGCGACGGGCTCGTGGTGGGTGCACCTGCGTCGGTGCGCCGCCTGCGGCCACGTCGGCTGCTGCGACGACTCCCTGAACCGGCACGCCACCGCGCACTTCGCGGTCACCGGGCACGAGGTCATGCAGTCGTTCGAGCCGGGCGAGGGGTGGTTCTGGGACTTCGTCGCGCAGGACTTCGTGGACGGACCCCGCCTCGCCGACCCGCAGGCGCACCCGACGACCCAGTCGGTCCCGGGTCCGGCCGACCGACTCCCCCGCGACTGGTCGGAGCAGCTGGCCGAGCGACGCTGACGCCGGTCGCGGCCGGTCGCGGCCTCCCGCGACCGGTCAGGGCAGCCTGCGGTCGGTGTCGAGCGCCTCCGACCGGGCGATCACCTCGTGCATCGTGGTGTGCGACCGCACCTGGTACGACAGGTGCGCCACGGCCAGCACCACCGCCGATCCGACGCCCCACGCGATCGAACCCGGGTCGTCGACGCCGAGCTGGTCGACAAGGATGGCGACCCCGGCGCCGGCGACGATCGAGTTCACCACCGCGATCGCGGACGACATCGTGAACAGCAGCCGGTACCACGACGGGGCCCGCCCGATGTCGAGCAGCTCGTTCGCCGCGTGCCGCCCGCGGGGCATCGGGAAGTACGTGTCGGCCTCGGGCAGCAGCCGACCGTAGTAGCGACGGATCCGTTGCATCGCGGCGAGCGCGGCGACGTCCTCGAGCGAGGTCTCGACGAGGCGTTCGTAGGTGAACGCGCCGAGCAGGACGATCACCGGGATGATCGCGCCGAGGAACCCGAGCGCGAAGGGCGTGTGCGCGAGGAACCCGAAGGCGACGAGCGAGCTGGAGAGCGTGGTGAGGTACAGCGAGGAGCGACTGCTCGACTCGCTGACCGTGATGCTCCGCGCGCTCTCGAGGACGAAGTGCTCGGTCATCAGGGCGTTGAAGAAGGCGGTGGGCCGGTCCAGGGAGGTGATCGACTCCGCGGCGGTCGGCAGTGTCGTGTCGGGTTCGTCGGGCATCACGGGACTCCTCGGTCAGTCGCTCGTCGCCAGGTGGCGGTGGACGAAGGTCACGGCCATGGCGCCCTCGCCGACCGCTGCGGCGACGCGCTTGACGGACCCGGCGCGGACGTCCCCGGCGGCGAAGGACCCCGGCACGTTCGTCTCGAGCCAGAACGGACGACGCTCGAGCGGCCACTGGTCGAGCGAGCCGTCGGCGGCGTCCAGGTCCGGGCCGGTGACCAGGTACCCGAGGCGGTCACGGACCATGGGTGTCTGTTCGGCCCAGCTCGTGTCCGGTCGTCCGCCGATGCAGATGAACAACCGCGTGGCCGGCAGCGACACCGTGGCCCCGTCGCCGTCGGTCACCTCGATCGACTCGAGTCGGGTGTCTCCGTGCAGCGCCGAGACCCGGCAGCCCGTCCGGACCGTCACGTTCGGTGCGGCCGCGATCCTGGCGCTCAGGTACTCCGACATCGTGGCCGACAGCGACGCGCCCCGCACGAGCATCGTGACGTGCGCCGCGGAACGGGACAGGTTCATCGCCGCCTGGCCCGCCGAGTTCGCCCCGCCGACCACGAAGACCTGTTCGCCGGCGCAGCCGTCGGCCTCGCTCGTCCCGGCACCGTAGTAGACACCGCAGCCGAGCAGCTCCTGCTCGCGCTGCAGCCCGAGCCGACGCCACTCGACACCGGTCGCGCAGATGTTCGCGCGGGCGACGACGTGGCCGCCGTCGGCGAGGTCGGCGTGGATGCGGCCGTCGTGGAAGACCCCGCGCACGCCCTCGCGCATCACCAGGAGTTCGGCGCCGAACCGGACCGCCTGTTCCCGGGCACGCTCGGCGAGGTCCGCCCCGGCGATGCCCTCGGGGAACCCCAGGTAGTTCTCGATGAGGCTGCTCGATCCGGCCTGCCCGCCCACGGCGTCCCGCTCGAGCAGGACGACGTCGAGCCCTTCGGAGGCGGCGTACACGGCCGCGGACAGCCCGGCGGGACCGGCGCCGTAGATCGACAGGTCGTACTCCTGGCGGCGCGGAGCGTGGATCCACCCGAGCCGGTCGGCGACCTCGCGCAGGGTGGGTGCGACCAGTTCCGTGCCGTCGGGGAACACCACGAGCGGGAGCCGCGACGGATCGATCCGGACGGCACCCCCGACCCCGCCGACGTCGACCGGGAACCAGTCGAACTGCACCACGGAGCGCGACAGGAAGTCCCGCAGGGCGTAGGAGTCCGCGTCGAACGGCCGTCCGTACACACGGACGCGACGTGACGGGACCACGGCGGCGTCGGTCTCCATGGTTCCTCCGGTCCGTGCGACGACGATCGGTGCGAACTGCTGCCGCTCCCTCACGAGCACGCTACGGACTGGCGGCGCGCTGCACGTGGTCCTGCGAGGGTCTCCTTCGGTACTGGAGGCGGCGTCGGGTCGCGTCGGTCGGGATCAGCGGCGCCCACGGCGGACGGGAGGCCCGTGGCGGTGTCGCCACGGGCCTCCCGTCCGGTCTGTGGTCGCGGTCAGCCCACCCGCGCGACGCGCACGTCGACGCGGCTGAGCGCCAGGCCGTGTGCCGCGGCGGTCGCCAGGGCGACGTCGTGGACGGCGCGGGCGACCTCGGGGGCCGGGCGGAAGCCGTCGGTGCCGATGACGACGCGCAGGGCGTCGTCGTCGACGACGATCCGGAGCGGTCCGGTGCTCGTGGCGATGCTGCGGACCGCCTGCACGGCGCTCGCGACCGTCGGGCGGGAGCGGTACAGGTCGGTGACCCCGGGGACCTCGAGGACGGCGGCCTCGATCGCGGCGAGGGTCTCGTCGGTGGTGCTCATCGGGCCTCCTCCGGGTCGGTGTCGGGCTCGTCGGTGCCTGTTTCGTCGGTGACGGGCTCGGGGTCCGGCAGCAGGTCGCGGACCACGACGTCGATCGCCTCGACGAGCAGGTCGGTCTGCTCGGCCAGGGCACCGGCCACGGCGGCGCGGACCAACTCGGCGGTCGCGGGGATCGACGGCCCCGACGCGATCGCGATCTCGACGACGACCCTGATCGGGGACGCGAGTTCGGTGACGTCGCCGTCGAGGTGGCAGCGAGCCACGAGCACGCCGGGGACCTCGTCGCCGGTGCGGCGGATGAGGGACCGGATGGCTCCCTCGGTCATCACCGGGCGCTCGGTCTCGGACAGGGGGCGGAGCGGGACGTCGCGACCGGAGCGGGACTCGATCGAGATGTTCGCCAGGACGCCGCTGATCCAGGACTCGTCGGCCGGGGCCTCGTCGCGGGCGGCCGCCTCGAGCGAGCGGAGCGACGCGTGGCGGACGCGGATGATCGCGGCCAGGGCGTTCTGGCAGGCGGGCGAGTCGTCGATGCTCGGGTCCGCCGGCTGCATGCCGGCGTCGAGGTAGTCGGCGAGTTCGTCGATCGAGTGGCCGTCGAGGTCACCGCGTTCGAGGGCGTCGAGTGCTTCCGGGCTGTCGGGCAGGTCCGGCCGGATGCCGTCGTGGTCGGTCATCGCCATCCCTCCATGAGTCGGATCATGTTCTTCCTCGCTCGGGACAGCAGTCCCCGGACCGTCGAGGGTGGCAGGTCGAGTTCGGCGGCGATCTCGTCGTACCGGTACTCGAGCACCTCCTTCATGATCCAGCACCGTCGTTGGGCTTCGGGCAGTTCGGCCAGCGCACGTTCGACCGCGTCCTCGCGCGAGCGCGCCTCGGCGACCCGGTCGGGTGCGTCGTCGGCCGGGGCGGCGACCTCGAGCTCGGTGACGTCGTCGTGGACGCGCCGCGCGCGGATCCGGTCGAGGCACTTCCGGCTCAGGATGCGCATCAACCACGACTTCACGCGCGCGAGGTCCTCGAGGGAGTCGAGGCGGTCCCACGCGGTGATGAAGGTCTCCTGCACGACGTCGTCGAGTTCGTCGGTGGAACCGAGGGTCCGACGGGCGTAGGCGCGGAGCAGCGGGGTGTGGCGACGGATCAGGACCTCGAAGGCCCGGACGTCACCGTCGGACGACCGGCCGGCGAGGACCGCGTCGTCGAGCTCGGCGAGGGACTGGTGGTGCACGCGTTCCTTCTACTGGTGGTGGATGGTGAACGGCTGGGTGCGTCCGTCCACCGTCGTCGGACGGGTACTGGTGGGACGCATCACGCACCGCGTTCGTCACACACCGAAGGGGCGCACACCGGACGGTTCCGGTGCGCGCCCCTGACGTCGTGTGTGTCGGCTCGCCCTCCTGCGTGTCGGCTCGTCCTCCTGCCGGTCGGCTCGTCCTACTGCTGGATGAAGGCGAGCAGGTCGGGGTTGATGACGTCCGCGTGGGTCGTCAGCATCCCGTGCGGGTACCCCTCGTAGATCTTGAGCGTGGCGTTGCTGAGCAGCTCGGCCTGCTTGAGCGAGGCCGCCTTGTACGGCACGACCTGGTCGTCGTCGCCCTGCGTGACGAGGACCGGGACGGAGATCGCCTTGAGGTCCTCGGTCTGGTCCGTCTCCGAGAACGCCTTGATGCCCTCGTAGTGGGCCAGGGCGCTGCCCGTCATGCCCTGGCGCCACCAGTTCGCGACCACCGGGGCGGAGACCTCCACGCCGGGACGGTTGAACCCGTAGAACGGGCCCTCGGCGACGGCCTGGAAGAACTCGGCGCGGTTCGCGGCGAGGGCGCTCCGGAACCCGTCGAGCACCGAGATCGGCGTGCCCTCCGGGTTGGTGTCGCTCTGCAGCATGATCGGGGGCACCGACGAGACCAGGACGGCCTTGGCGACGCGGCCCTGGGGCTCGCCGTACTGCGCGACGTACCGTGCGACCTGGCCACCACCGGTGGAGTGCCCGATGTGGACCGCGTTCTGCAGGTCGAGGTGCTGCACGACCGCATCCGTGTCGCTCGCGTAGTGGTCCATGTCGTGACCGGTGCCGATCTGCGACGAACGCCCGTGCCCGCGGCGGTCGTGCGCGATCACCCGGTAGCCCTTGCCCAGGAAGAACAGCATCTGCGCGTCCCAGTCGTCCGACGACAGGGGCCATCCGTGGTGGAAGACGATCGGCTGCGCATCGCGCGGCCCCCAGTCCTTGTAGAAGATCTCTGCACCATCGCTCGTGGTGACGAACGCCATCGTGAACCTCCGTGAGTTTCTGCTCCACATGTGACGCGGACTGGCCGCTGCCTCCCGTTCGGCGGGAGACCGAAGCCCCTTCACCGTAGGACCGGCGCTCCGGCGACCGCTTGGGTCATTCATCCCGATCCGGCCGGGCCGGGCACGGCTTGGTGCGCGGGCGTGTGTGCACCAGAGTTGATCCCATGTCGCTCGTCACCGCCGTCTGCCGCGTCGACCGTCTGCTGCCGGACTCCGGCATCATCGGCGTCACCGCCATCGACAAGCGTCCGGTCACCGGCAGTGTCCGGGTCCGGCCGCTCGGCCTGCGCGCCGACGTGCAGGCGAACCGCAAGTACCACGGCGGTGTGGACCAGGCCGTGTACGCCTACGCCGACGAGGACGCCGCGTACTTCGCCGACCTGCTCGAGCGCGAGGTCCCGCCCGGCCTGTTCGGCGAGAACCTCCGCACCAGCGGCATCGACGTCACCGGGGCCGTGACCGGGGAACGCTGGCGGATCGGCGACACCCTCGTGCTCGAGGTGACGGTCCCCCGAACACCCTGCGGCACCTTCGCCCGGCGCATGGGGATCGACGGGTGGGTGAAGCGGTTCGCCGACGAGGGGCGGCCGGGGGCGTACTTCCGCGTCGTCAAGTCCGGTTCGGTCGCCGCGGGTGACCCGATCGAGGTGACGTACCGGCCGGAACACGGGGTGACCATCGGCGAGATCTTCGGGGACCTGGCGCCCGATCGTGCGCGGGCCGTGCTCGAGTCGGGAGAACGGCTGGCGCCGAAGGTCGTCCACGACCTGACGAAGGTCGCCGCGCGGGCCTGAGCCGGTCGAGCCGGTCGGGCCCGTCGGTCCCGATCAGCTCGGCAGCACGCCGCGCGAGGGGTCGATCGGACGCTTCGCCACGGGCAGCCCGGCCACGACCAGGTCGTAGGCGTTCGCCACGAGGTCCTCGACCAGGGTCTCGTCGATGCCGTTGCCCGGCGTCAGCGTGATCCAGTGCCGCTTGTTCATGTGCCACCCGGGCGTGATCTCGTCGTGGTCACGCACGAGCGCTGCCCCGTGCGGCGGCGCGCACTTGAGGTTCACGATCGGGGTCCCACGCACCTCGGTCACCATCACGAACATCTTGCCGACGACCTTGTAGACCACCGAGCCCTCGCCGAACGGCTGGGTCTCGACGGCCGCCGGCAACGCCAGCGCCGTGCGGCTCGCGATGTCGTGCAGCTGCCCGCCGTCCATGTGACCAGGATGCCGCAGGCCGCCGACAGCGCACCCCGTTCGGGGGCAGGTCGTGAGTGTCGATCACGTCGTAGGATCACCACGCCGCGCACCCGACGCGGCGGTCGCTCGCGCGATCACCACCAGTTCCAGGGGGAACCCGTGCGCATCATCCGTACCCTCGGCATCGCCGCCACCACCGCCGTACTCGCGACCACCGTCGTCGTCGGCGGGACCTCGACCGCGCAGGCCGCGCCGAAGTCCTACGCCAACTGCACCGCGGTGCACAAGGTGTACTCCGGCGGCATCGCCAAGAAGTCCGTCACGAAGAACAAGGTCGTCTCCGGCGGCAAGACCACCTACCGTGCGCTCAAGGGCACGGTGAAGAAGGACGACGCCCTGTACAAGGCGAACACCAAGCTCGACCGCGACAAGGACGGTATCGCCTGCGAGAAGAGCTGACGCTCCCACTCGCTCGGTGACGCCGGCAAGACACCGGTGTTCGCGTCCTGCACACCCGCACGCCGGGGTGCGATGCGCGAACACCGGTGTTTTGCGTGCCCGGCGTGCCCCGCGGCGTGGCGTGCCCCGCGGCGTGCCCGGGGCGGCGCGAGGCGCTCAGAGCGTCGGGACGCCCTCGTGCCCGGAACGGGGACGCGGAGTCCCGGCGATGCCGGTGACGACCGACCCCGCCGGCACGTCCTTCGTGACGACCGTGTTGGCACCGACGACGGAGTCCGGACCGATCGTGATCGCCCCGATCAGCGACGACCCGGCGCCGAGCACCACGCGGTCCCCCACCACCGGGTGCCGTCGGGCTCCCGGCCCGTGGTCTCCGCCGCGTCCGCCGAGAGTGACGCCGTGGAACACGAGCACGTCGTCACCGATGACCGAGGTCTCGCCGATCACGACGCCCATGCCGTGGTCGATGAAGAACCGACGGCCGATCCGTGCGCCGGGGTGGATCTCGATGCCGGTGACCGACCGTGCGACCTGCCCGAGCAGGCGGGCCGCGAACCGGGACCCGGGCAGCCCCTGCGCGTTCCAGAGACGGTGGGTCACGCGGTACGTCCAGATGGCGTGCAACCCGGAGTAGACGATCGCGTTCTCCAGGTCACCCCGGGCAGCGGGGTCACCGCGGCGTGCTGCGGACAGGTCCTCCCGGATGGTCCGCAGCACGCCTCGTCGAAGAGGACGACTCACGCAGTGAGCCCCTCGAAGAGCACCGTCGACAGGTAGCGCTCTCCGGTGTCGCACACGATGGCGACGATCCGCTTGCCGGCGTTCTCGGGGCGTGCGGCGATCTCGAGGGCCGCGTGGATGATCGCGCCGGACGAGATGCCGGACAGGATGCCCTCCTGCGTCGCCAGGGCACGGGCGACCCGGAGCGCGTCGTCGAGCTCGACGTCGAACACCTCGTCGATGACGCTCTGGTCGAGGACCTCGGGCACGAAGTTCGCGCCGATGCCCTGGATCTTGTGGGGACCGGCCTTGCCCTCGGTGAGCAGGGGCGAGTCCTTCGGCTCGACGGCGACGATCTGCACGCCGGGCACGCGCTCCTTGAGCACCTGCCCGACACCGGTGATCGTGCCGCCGGTGCCGACACCGGCGACGAACACGTCGACGTGCTCCTCGGTGTCGCGGAGGATCTCCTCCGCCGTGGTCTTCCGGTGGATCTCGGCGTTCGCAGCCGTCTCGAACTGGTGGGCGAGGATCGCGCCGGGGGTCTCCGCGACGATCGACTCGGCCTTGGCGACCGCGCCCTTCATGCCCTCGGGCCCGGGGGTCAGGACGATCTCGGCCCCGTACGCGCGGATGACCGCACGGCGCTCGACACTCATGGTCTCGGGCATCGTGATGACGACCCGGTAGCCACGGGCGGCACCGACCAGCGCGAGGGCGATGCCGGTGTTGCCGGACGAGCCCTCGACGATGGTGCCACCGGCCTGCAGCGCACCGGAGGCCTCGGCGGCGTCGATGATCGCGACGCCCAGACGGTCCTTGACGCTGGCGCCCGGGTTGTAGAACTCGAGCTTGGCGAGCACCTCGGCCCCGCCCGCCTTCGGCAGCCGGTTCAGCTTGACGAGGGGGGTGTTGCCGAACGCCTGGGAGATGTTCTCGTAGATGGTGCCGCTCATCCGGTCCGTCCTTCGCAGCTCAGGTCGCGCATCGCTCTTCCTGGAGGCGCGGTGTGCGCCCGATCCTAGCGACCGGACCCCAGGCGGTCCTGTCCGTGACGGCGCGTGCGCGCCCGGCAATTGGTCCACACGCTGTGGACCAATTGCCGCTTCCTCGGGCCATGCCGCTGCGCCCCGTCTCGTCCCACCGCGAGAGCGACAGATGCCCGCGGAAGGTTCACCGTGTTCTGTCGCTTTCGCGGGAGTGAGCACGACCAGCGCCGAGGAGAGTCGCTTTCGCGAAGCGAAACACACCGCGTCAGCGCACGAACGCCGTCCGGGCGAACCGCTCGTCGGTCGCCTCGAGCACCCGCAGCACGTTGCCGCCGGCCAGCGCCCGCAGGTCCGGCTCGCCCCAGCCGCGTCGGACGAGCTCCGCCGCGAGCACCGGGTACCGCGACACGTCCCGCAGGTCCGGCGGCAGCACCGGGGTGCCGTCGTAGTCGCCGCCGAGGCCCAGGTGCGCCACACCGGCGACGTCGCGGGCGTGCTCGACGTGGTCGGCGACGTCCGACACCGTGACCAGGGGCGGTTCGCCGGACATGCCCGACTCCTCCCAGTCCGCCCACGCCCGCGACACGAACTTCGGCACGAAGGTGATCATCACGACGCCACCGTTGTCGGCCAACCGGGCGAGCACGTCGTCGGGCACGTTCCGCGGGTGGTCGTCGATCGCGACGGTCGACGAGTGGCTGAACACGACGGGCCGGGTCGCCACGTCGAGGGTGTCCCGCATGGTTTCCGGGGCGGTGTGGGACAGGTCGACGAGCATGCCGATCCGCTCCATCTCGGCGACGATCTGCCGCCCGCGGTCGGTCAGGCCGCCGTGCGCCCGCTCCCCGGTCGCGGAGTCGGCCCAGGGGGTGTCGTCGTTGTGGGTGAGCGTCATGTAGCGGACGCCGAGCCGCGCCAGGGTCCGGAGGACCGCGAGGTCGTCACCGATCGAGTGCCCGCCCTCGGCGCCGAGCAGCGACGCGATCCGGCCGGAATCGACGGCGGCACGGACCTCGGCGGCGGTGCGGGCGAGCGCGAGGTCGTCGGGGTAGCGCTCGATGATCCGGTGCGCGAGGTCGACCTGCTGCAGCGTCGTCGTCACGGGGTCCGGGTCGTCCGCGGGCACGAACACCGACCAGAACTGCCCGACGACTCCGCCGGCACGGAGCTTCGGGATGTCGGTGTGCAGCGAGTCGGTCTCGGTGTCGATGCCCTCGACACCGGAGTCGTGGCTGTCACGACGCTCCCACGGCAGGTCGTTGTGGCCGTCGATGACCGGGAACGGGAGCGCGTCGAACGTCATCCCCCGACGCTACCGCCCACGCCGTCATGGCTAGGCTCCAACCGTGCAGCCCGTCACCCTCCGCACCGAGCGACTGGTGCTCTCGGCCCCCGACCTCGGCGACGCCGACGACGTGGTGGCCTACGCCAACGACCCCGACGTCATCGCTTCCACCCCGGTGCCGGTGCCGTACGGGCACGCCGAGGCACGGTACTGGATCACTGACGTCGTCGCGGCCGGCTGGGCGGCGGACAGCCGGTACGAGTTCGGTATCCGGCGCGCGGACGACCTCCGGCTGCTCGGCACGGTCGGGCTGTTCGCCTTCGCCGACGGGGCCGCCGAGATCGGCTACGCCATGCACCCGGACGGTCGCGGCTCCGGCATCATGACCGAGGCCGCCGAGCGCGTGCTGCAGTGGGCCTTCGCCGGTCCGCCCGAGGGACTCGGTCTCGTCCGGGTACAGTGGCGCGCGATCGCCACGAACACCGCGTCGGCCGCGGTCGCACAGCGGCTCGGGCTTCGGTTCGAAGGACGTACGCGGTCGAGCGTGCTGCACCGCGGCAGCCGGCACGACCAGTTGCTCGCCGCCGCGTTGCACGACGACGATCGGTCCACCCCGACGGTCTGGCCGACGTCGTGACCGTCTCGTTCCAGGTCGTGACGGAGCTGCCGGTTCCGCCGGAGCGCGCCTTCGCGCTCTCGCTCGACATCGGCGCGCACGAGCGATCGATGGCCGCGACCGACGAACGCGCCGTTGCCGGCACTACGGCCGGCACGATCGGCCTGGGCGAGTCCGTCACCTGGCGTGCGCGGCACTTCGGGATCGTCTGGCGGATGACGAGCAGGATCACCGCCCTGGAGGCGCCCCACCGCTTCGTCGACGAACAAGTGCGTGGGCCGTTCGCCCGGTTCCACCACGAGCACCGCTTCGAGCCGTCGGCCGGCGGCACGCGCATGGTCGACACCATCACGTTCCGCGCACCGCTCGGCCCGCTGGGCCGCCTGGCCGAGGTGCTCGCGCTGGCCCGGTACATGCCGCGGCTCATCGCCGACCGCAACGCCTCGCTCGCCGCCGAACTGCGTGCCGAGCTGCGCGCCGGATCGGACGGCGATCAGGGCGCAGCGAGCTCCCCCAACGCGTCGTAGGCGGTGGCGACGGCGTCGACCCGCACCCGGCCACCGGGACCCGAGGCGTCGTAGACGTCGTTCGTGATCGCGGCGACGACGGCGAACAGCGCGGCCATCGAGTCGAACGCCGACGGCGAGTCGACCGGGCAGAGGATCGCGGTGGCGGCGGGAGCGGCGATGACCGCGGCCGTCGGGTCGCCGAGGACGATGACGTCCGCCCCGGAGTCGACGCAGTGCCGGACGATCCGTTCGACCCCGGCGGTGTGCCGACGAACGGTCACCAGGACCACGAGGTCGTGCCGGTCGAGGTCGGCGACCTCTTCGCCGAGCCGCTGCCCGGGCGACGGACCGACCCGGACGTCGGACCGCACCTGCGCCAGCTGGGACCGCAGTTGCAGCGCGATCGGGTACGCGCCGCGTTCACCGAGGACGAGCACGCGGCGGGCACGGACGATCCGACGGGCCAGGCGCGGGCGATCCGCTCGGCCGAGGGACGCGAAGGCCGCGTCGAGGTTGCGCGCCTCGACCGCGCGCTGGTCGACGTGGGCGGCGTCCTCGGCGACCCACGGCAGGCCCGAACCCCGGGCGGACATCAGGTTCTGCCGGACCTCGGCGGCATCCTGGAACCCCAGCGACCGCACGAGTCGCGAGACCGTGGCCTTCGAGGTGCCGGACTCGGCCGCGAGTTCGGCGGAGGTGCCGACGAGCAGGAGTTCCGGGTCGTGGCGGACCATCGCGGCGACCCGACGTTCGGCGGGCGAGAGCTGCTCCCACACGGAGTCGATCCGGGCGCGGACGTCGGGGCCTGCGGTGCTCATGCGCGGGCCACCCGGTCGACGGCGACGGCCAGGGCGTCGAGGCCGAGGGCGATGTCCGGCGTCGACACGAACTCGTCGGGGTGGTGACTGATGCCGTCGGGGTTGCGGAGGAACAGCATCGCGACGTCGGTCACGAGTCCGAGCGACATCGCGTCGTGGCCGGCTCGTGAGAACAGCTCCATCGGCGCGGTCTCGCCCGTCGACACGATCCCGGCGTGGACGGCGTCCATCAGGCGGGGCGAGCAGAACACCGCGGGCGCACGGTGCACCTCGGTCGGGGTGACACTCACCCCGCGCCGTTCACCGATGAGCGTGAAGGCCTTGGTGAGTTCGTCCCAGACCTCGTCGCGCTCGTCGTCGAACTCGCCGCGCAGGTCGACGGAGAACCGTGCGAGCCCGGGGACGACGTTGACGGCTCCGGGTTCGACGGTCATCGTGCCGACGGTGCCGACCTGGTGCGATGCCCGGCAGATCCGTTCCACCGCGAGCGCGGCCTCGGCGGCGGCGAGCAGCGCGTCGTGCCGGCGCTCGTAGGGGGTGCCGCCGGCGTGCCGGGCCTCTCCCACGGCCTCGACCGAGAACCGGCGGGCACTCGCGATGCTCGTGACGACCCCGAGGGCCTGCCCGGCCTGTTCGAGGTACGGCCCCTGCTCGATGTGCGCCTCGAGGTAGCCGACCACCGACGCCGGGTCGACCGCGGCGTCGCCGACGCGCTCCGGGTCGAGGCCGAAGTCGGTGAAGGCCTGTCGGAGCGTGACGCCGTCACCGTCGGTCAGGTCCCACCAGGCGTCGTCCCAGACCCCGGCCACCGCGGACGACCCGAGCAGGGCCTTGCCGAAGCGCGTGCCCTCTTCGTCGGAGAACGCGATGACCTCGAGCGCGACGGGCAGCGGACCGTCGGCGGTGAGCCGGGCGACCGTGCGGATCGCCATGAGCACCCCGACGACGCCGTCGTACCGTCCGGCGTCCACCACGGTGTCCAGGTGCGAGCCGAGCAGCAGCACGGGGGCGTCGGGCGTCGCACCCGCGGCCCGGCCGCGCAGGTTGCCGGCGGCGTCCTGCCAGGTGGACAGTCCGGCGTCCTGCATCCAGCCCGCGACGAGGGCGTTCGCCCGGGCGTGCTCGGGCGACAGGTAGACGCGGGTGATCCGGCTCGGTTCGGCGCTGAGGGCGGCGAGCTCGTCGCACCAGCGGGCGACGAGTTCGGCGTCGGCGGTGCCCACGGCGGTGGCGTTCAGGACGGGCACGGCGCTCACGCGAGCACCTCGGCCCCGGCGGGAGCGACCGCGGCGGGGTCGTCGCGGAAGACGTCGAGGGCGGCATCGACACCGCCGCCGTGCGGGACCGCGTGCCCGGCCCGACGCAGGGTGTGCTCGAGCGCGGCCAGGGTCGTGACCACGGTGTCCTTCCGGGCGTTGTAGCCCATCGTGCCGATGCGCCAGACCCGTCCGTGCAGCGGTCCGAACGAGGTGCCGATCTCGATCCCGTGGTCGTCGAGCATCGCGCCGCGGACCTGGTCGCCGACGACGTCGGACGGGATCTCGACGGCGACGACGTTGTGCATCTTGTGGGCGACGTCGCCGAAGACCGGGAGCCCGAGGGCCTGCACCCCGGCGAGCATCGCGCGCCCGGCGGTCTCGTGGCGGGCGACGACGGCGTCGCGGCCTTCCTCGAGCAGGATGCGGGCGCACTCGTGGGCGGCGTAGAGCATCGAAGCGGCCTCGGTGTGGTGGTTCAGGCGGCGGGGGCCCCAGTAGTCGAGGATCATCGCGAGGTCGAGGTAGTTCGAGCGGATCGGTTCGTCGGCGACGTCGTCACCGGGTTCGCGGATGCCGGCCTCGACGCTCCGCCGCTCGTCGAGCACGGCCACGGCCTTGGGCGACAGCGTGACGGGTGCGCTGCCGGACGGGCCGCCGAGGCACTTCTGCAGCCCGGCGCTCACGGCGTCGATCCCCCAGGCGTCGACCTCGAGCGGGTTGCCGCCCACCGTCGCCGTGGCGTCGGTGTAGAGCAGCACGCCGTACCGCTCGCAGATCGCACCGAGTTCGTCGAGCGGCTGGTTCATCGTGGTCGAGGTGTCGCCCTGCACGACCGCCAGCACCTTCGGCCGGACGCGGGCGATGGCCGACTCGATCGCGGACGGCGTGAAGACCTGACCCCAGTCGGTCTCGATGGTGTGGACCTCGGCCCCGGCACGGCCGGCGATCTCGGCGAGCAGGTGCCCGAACCGGCCGAACACCGGCACGAGCACGCGGTCCCCCGGGGCGAGCAGTGACACCAGCACCGCTTCGATCCCCGCACGGGAGGTGCCGTCCACGAGCAGCGTCGCGTCGTTGCCGGTACCGAACACGCGGCGGTAGAGCGCCTGCGTCTCGTTCATCGTCGAGGTCATCCAGGGGTCGTACTGGCCGACGAGCGGCGTCGACAGGGCACGGAGCACGCGCGGGTCGGCGTCGATCGGGCCGGGCCCCATGAGGAGACGGGCGGGTGGGTTCACTGGGAGCATGGTGGTTCCTTCCGTTCCTGATCCGAAGATACCGGAACGATCGTTACAGGGGTGTTTCCGCCGCGAGCACGGGCCGTCCGGCCAGCTGCCCCTCGACGCCGACCACGCCGCCGTCCGCCGTGGCGATGCGACGGCCGCGGAGCCAGGTCTCGGTGACGCTGCCGCGCACGCGGAGCCCGTCGAACGCGGACACCGGGTTGCGGTGCTCGAGCCCGGCGACGTCGACGACGGACTCGGCGGACGGGTCGAACACGGCGAAGTGCGCCAGGGCACCGGGAGCGATCACCGCGCGGTCGCGCAGCCCGACCAGGGCGGCCGGACCGGTCGTGAACAGCGGGAGCAGCGCCTCGAGCGGGATCCCGCGACGCTCGGCCTCGGTCCACACCGCCCGGAACCCGACCTGCAGGCCGGCGACCCCGCCCCAGGCCAGACCCCAGTCGTCGGTCTTCAGGTCGGCGGTGGAGGGCGAGTGGTCCGACACGACGAGGTCGATCGTGCCGTCGAGCACGCCGGCCCACAGCGCGTCGCGGTTGGCGTCGTCGCGGATCGGTGGGCAGCACTTGTAGGCGGTCGCGCCGTCCGGGATCGTGCCCGCCTCGAACGACAGGTAGTGCGGGCACGTCTCGACCGTGATCCGGACGCCGTCGTCCTTCGCCGCGCGGAGCATCGGCAGCGCGCCCGCGTCGGACAGGTGCAGCACGTGCACCCGCGCACCGGTCGCCCGGGCGCCGTCGATGACCTGCGCGATCGCGGACCGTTCGGCGGCGACGGGCCGGGTGGCCAGGAAGTCGGCGTACCGGCCGCCGAGCGCCCGGTGCGGCACGAGGTGTTCCGGGTCCTCGGCGTGCACGATCAGCAGGGCGTCGATCCGGGCGACCTCGGCGATCGCGGCGCGGAGCTGCTCGGGATCGAGGTGCGGGAACTCGTCGACACCGCTCGGCGCCGTGAAGCACTTGAACCCGAAGACGCCGGCGTCGTGCAGGGCGTCGAGCGACCCGAGACTCGCGGGAACCGCGCCACCCCAGAACCCGACGTCGACCGCCACCCGGCCCTCGGCACTCGCACGCTTGACGGCGAGCGCCTCGACCGTGGTGGTCGCGGGGATCGAGTTGAGCGGCATGTCCACGATGGTCGTGACGCCGCCCATCGCAGCGGCCCGGGTCGCGGACGCGAAGCCCTCCCACTCGGTGCGACCGGGCTCGTTGACGTGCACGTGGGTGTCGACGAGTCCGGGGAGCAGCACCTGCCCGGCCGGCACGGTGTGGTCCTGCACGGCGTCGACGACCGTGTCGACGGGCAGGACGCCGGTGACCCGGCCGTCGTGGACGACGACCGCGGCAGGACGGAACGCCCCGTCGACCCAGGCTCGCTGCGCGCGGACGACCAGGTCTGCCGTGTCGCCCGCCGGGAGGCCCGTCACGCGCCCGCCCCGGCCGTCGCGACCGCCGCCGGATGGCGTTCGAAGCCCGCCAGCAGCCCCGACATGGCCTTCACCGGCGGCAGGGCGTACTCGCCGCGCTTGCCCGTGGACAACCCGAGCCGGACGAGCGACTCCGCCAGGACCGTGGCCGCCGCGACGCCGTCGACGACCGGTGCCCCGATGGCCAGCGAGACCTCGGCGCAGAAGTCGGCCATGCCCGCGCACCCGAGCACGACGGCATCGGCTCCCCCGTCGATGACCGCTCGGCACTCCTCGATCACGAGCGCCCGTGCACCGGACTCGGGGTCGTCCAGCTCGAGCACCGGGACCTCGCACGCCCGGATCTCCGTGACGAGCGGGGCGAAGCCGTAGCGCTGGGCGAGCTCGTGGGCGCGGCCGGTCGTCCGCGCCAGGGTGGTGACGACGCCGAACCGGCGGCCGAGCATCGCGGCGGCGTGGAACCCGGCCTCCGCGATCCCGATCACCGGCACCGTCGCGAGCTCCCGCGCGGCGTCGAGCCCCGGGTCCCCGAAGCAGGCGACGACGAACGCGTCCACCCCGTCCTGCTCGCCGCGGGCGATCTGCTCGAGCAGCCCGGGCACGGCCAGGGCCTCTTCGTAGTGGCTCTCGATCGAGGCCGGCCCCATCGAGGGTTCGACCGCTTCGACCAGCGTGCCGGGAGCGGCGGCGGCCTGGGCCGCGACGCCGATCGCCCGCGTCATCGACGCGGTGGTGTTGGGGTTGACGACGCGGATGCGCATCGGGGTCCTTCCGGTGGAGCGAGTGGAGCGGTGGAACCGGTGGTGCTGGGTGGTGACCATCGTGGCGGAGGCGGGGCGGGCCTCCCGGCCGTGGTCTGGATCTGTGGACGGCCGAGCGCCGCGACCCGCCCTGTGGAGGACGGGCCGCGACGCCGGCGGTCAGGCGCGACCGACGGCCGCGCCGTCGTCGACCGAGGGGTCGTCCGCGTCGAGCACGGGCATGCTCGGCCGGACACGCTCGAGCGCCCAGAAGACGACGAGGCTCAGGCCGCACCCGATGAACCAGCTGTAGCTCGACAGCCACGGCAGCACGCCGAGTGCCGGGGGCAGGACCGCGCTCGCCACCGAGATCGCGCCGGTGACCGCGAGGGTCCAGATGGCGTTCGGGTTGAACCCGCCGCGGTACCAGTACCGGGCGGTGCGGCTCGTGGAGTACATGTCGTCGATCGCGATGCGCTGCTTGCCGACGATGTAGTAGCCCGCGATGAGGATGCCGAACAGCGGGCCGATCAGCGCACCGAGCACCCCGAGCGTGTACAGGATCGCCTGGTCGTTGCCGTACCAGTTCCACGGGGTGAGGAGCACGGAGCCGACCGCGGCGATCATGCCACCGGCCCGCCACGAGATCTTCCGGGGTGCCACGTTCGAGAAGTCGAACGCGGGGCTGATGAAGTTCGCGACGATGTTGATGCCGACGGTCGCCGTGACGAAGGTCAGGCCACCGAGCAGGATCGCGAAGGGTGCTCCGATGGCCTGCACGGTCTCGATCGGGTCGGTGATGAGCTTGCCGAACACCGGCACCGTCGCACTGGCGCAGAGCACCGTCAGGACCGAGAAGAACAGGAAGTTGATCGGCAGACCCCAGAAGTTGCCGCGCTTGACCGCACGGAACGACCGACCGTAGCGCGAGAAGTCACCGAAGTTCAGCATCGGGCCGGAGAAGTAGCTGACCACCAGGGCGACCGCGGACAGCATCACCGGGATCGACGCCCCGAACGACAGCGGCTCGCCGGCCGACAGGGTGAACGAGATGTTGCCGACGCCCGCCTGGCTGACCAGGTAGACCGCGAGCACGATCATCACCACGTAGACCGCCGGTCCGGCCCAGTCGATGAATCGCTTGATCGCCTCCATGCCCATCCAGAACAGCGCGCCCTGCGCCACCCAGAGGATCGCGTACGAGATCCAGCCCAGGGCCGACAGCCCGAGGAACGAGTGGTCGAGCAGCCCCGCGGACGCCGGGATGAACTTGAGGAAGATGATGTTCAGCGACTGGGCGGCGAGGAAGGTCTGCACGCCGTACCAAGCCATCGCGATGAGGCCGCGGATGATGGCGGGGACGTTCGCGCCGAGCACGCCGAACACCGCGCGGTTGATCACCGGGTACGGCACACCGGTGCGCTGCGACGGCTTCGCGACCAGGTTGGCGAAGACCTGCACGATGAGGATGCCGACCACCAGGGCGATGAGCACCTGCCAGCTCGCGATCCCGAGGGCGAAGAGCGACCCGGCGGTGACGTAGCCGCCGACCGAGTGCACGTCGGACATCCAGAAGGCGAAGAAGTTGTAGCTCGTCCAGCGCTGCTCGCGCAGCGGGGCGAGGTCCTCGTTCGTGAGCGCCGGGTCGTACCCGGGCTTGACGACACCGGCACCCGCTGGGGCGGGAGCGGCGGTCGTGGTGGGGGCGTGGGGCGCGGCGACTGGTGTCGCGATGTCGGTAGCCATGGCGTCCTCCGAGGGAGTGGGAAGCGGGGCGGTGCGTGCTTGAGCACGAAGCTACGGAGCGACTTCGCCCCCGCCGTTTCCCTCGTGTAACGGTCGTGTGTCCCGCACCCCGTCCTGGAACGACCGTTCCGAGACGGTGGTCGAGACCGGCGCCGACCGCTCCCGGTGCCGCGCGCGGAGCCGCGGTGCGGCTTGCCGCATCGATGGGCACCGACCCCGCACGGACCCCGCCCCGACCCGAGCCGCGGGGACCCCCGGTGGTACGAATCGACCATGAGCAGGGGAATCAGGATCGACCACGTGGGCGTCACGGTGCCGGACATCGACGCAGCCACGCAGTTCTTCGAGGCGGCGTTCGACGCCGTCGTCCTGTACGACATGCGGCGTCGTGACGAGACGCCGAACAGCAGTTCCGAGGCGCACGGCTACCTCGGCATCCCGAGCACCATGGCGCAGGGGGCCATGCGGATGCTCGCGCTGCCGGAGGGGCCGGGGCTCGAGCTGTTCGAGTACCTGGGGCCCGAGCAGCGGAACGCCGCACACCCGTCCGACCTGGGGTGGCAGCACCTGGCGATGTACGCCGACGACCTGGACGAGACGCTCGCCCGGGTCGAGTCAGCCGGCGGTACCCGGAATTCCGACCCGCGCGACCTGCGTGGCGACGAGGCGGGGGCCGGCAACCGGTTCGTCTACACGCGCACGCCGTGGGGGTCGACACTCGAGCTCGTCAGCTACCCGACGCCGCAGCCGTACCTGGTGTACGCGCCGCGGCCGAAGTGGGCGCCGTGGCCGATGCCCGACGACGTCTACCCGGTGCCGGCACCCGCCGTGCACTGACGACCGACCGCCACACCGACCGACCAACACACCGACCGACAGACCGTCCTCTCAGTGGCGGGGCACCTGCCCCGTCCGCCGCACGGCCCGTTCGAGCAGTTCGACGTCGATCCCGACGTGCTGCCGGGCGATCACGCCCGCCTCGGGCGCCCGCCCCGAACACACCGCGTCCACCAGCAGTTCGTGCTCGTGGAGCGCGCGGGTCTCCATCTCCGCCATGCCCTCGGCCGTGCCCCACAGGTGCGCCGGAGCGGCGATGGAGATCTGCGCCTCCAACCCGGCGAGCGCCGTCCGCAGGGCGTCGTTCCGCGCGGCGTCGATGATCGTCCGGTGCAGCACGGCGTCGGCCTGCTGCTTCTCGAGGCCCGAGGTGGCGTCGCGGAACACCTCGAGCCGTGCACGGATCAGGGCGGCGTCGTCCGGGGTGACCCGTTCCGCGGCGGCCGTCGCGAGCGCCCCGTGCAGCAGCGCGATGGCGTCGGCGGTGTCCTGGATCGCCTCCCACCGGGCGAGCAGCACCCGTCCGACGGCGTCCGATGAGCTGTCCGGCCACTCGGTGCGGACGAACGTCCCGCCGCCCCGGCCTCGACGGGTCTCGAGCAGCCCCCGTTCGACGAGCCGGGCGATCGCACCGCGCACGGTGACCCGGGCGACGCCGAGCAGGCCGGCGAGTTCGCGTTCCGGCGGCAGGTTCGCGCCGGGCAGGTACTCGCCCACGGCGACGGCGGTCACGAGGCGGTCCTCGACCTCGTCGACGCGCGTCTCGGTCGCACGATCGGACACACGGACCCCCTTCGCGGTGTTACGACCACGTTAAGGCAGCAGAAAAGGTATTGCGTGGGACCTTTTTCGGCTCCATGCTGACCCCCATGTCCAGCATCACCGAATCCACGATGCCGTTCCGCGACGGCGAGACCTGGTACCGGGTCACCACGCCCGACACCCCGGTCGCGGGCGCGCTGCCCCTCGTCGTCCTGCACGGCGGGCCCGGCATGGCCCACGACTACCTCCGGAACCTCGCGGCCCTGGCCGACGAGACCGGCCGGACCGTCGTCCACCACGACCAGTTCGGCTGCGGCCGGAGCAGCCACCGCCCGGACGCGCCGGTCGACACCTGGCAGCCGCAGCTGTTCGTCGACGAGTACGCCGCCCTGGTCGAACACCTCGGGCTCGGCGACCACCACGTGCTCGGGCAGTCGTGGGGCGGCATGCTCGGCGCCGAGATCGCGGTGCAGCAGCCCGCGGGGCTCCGGTCGCTGGCGATCTGCAACTCCCCCGCGTCGATGCAGCTCTGGGTCGACGGCGCCGCCGAGCTCCGCGCGCAGCTGCCCGCCGACGTGCAGGACGCCCTGACCCGGCACGAGACGGCCGGCACCGTCGACGACCCCGAGTACCTGGCGGCGACGCAGGTCTTCTACGAGCGGCACGTCTGCCGCGTGGTGCCGATGCCGCAGGACTTCGTCGACTCCGAGGAGCAGATGGAGCGCGAGCCGACGGTCTACCACACGATGAACGGCCCGAACGAGTTCCACGTCATCGGCACGATGCGCGACTGGACCATCGTCGACCGGCTCGACCGCGTCGCCGTGCCGACGCTCGTCGTCGCCGGCGAGCACGACGAGGCCACGCCCGCCACGTGGGCGCCGTTCGTCGAGCGGATCGCCGACGTCCGGCAGCACGTCTTCCCCGGTGCGAGCCACTGCTCGCACCTGGAACAGCCGGCGGAGTTCCGCCGGGTCGTCGCGGCCTTCCTGGCCGCGCACGACGACGCCTGACCCGGCCACCTTCGGTCTGGAGGCGCGGGACGGGCCCGCCCCGCGCCTCCAGGCAAGCAGTCCCCACCCCTTTC